>JALQWE010000571.1 GCA_023258825.1 Planctomycetaceae bacterium
GGCTGAAACGCAGCCGCTACATGGCGCGCACGCTCCCCGCAATCCTCGATTGTGGGCTCTGGAATAACCTGCCAGCGCCCCAGGCTGAGGATCGCGTGCTCATCACGGATATCGGTAACGATATCGTTTATCAGTATCAGCCTGTGCAGATCCGTCAGGCCATCGATGAAACGCTGCAGCGTATTCGACAGTGGAATCCGCGTGCTCGTATTTCCATGACGCTGCCGCCGCTGGTGTCGCTGCAACGCCTGCATCCCCTGCATTTTCGGATCGTCAGGACTCTGCTGTTTCCGACCAGTCAGCTGACGTTCGCCGACGTACTCAGTTCAGCGACGCAGCTGCATGATCTGTTGCAAAAGCTTGAGGGCATGGACAATCTGCAACTGATCCAACCGCAGCGACAATGGTATGGCGCTGATCCGATTCACATACTGCGTTCCATGCGGGCAGAGGCGTTTCAGACCTACTTCAACGGCTGGGGCGATGTCGCGGGGGCGCAGAACACGGTGGCGGCAGACGCAGTTCCGCTGCCGCGAGCGGCTGAGCGAACCGTGTTCGGTCGTGACGTCCGCACGGCTCAGCCTGTGTTTCGGACCGCAACGATCGCGGTGTCTGCATGGTAGCAGGACAGGGCACCAGCGATGACCAGGCAGGAGTTTCGCAGTGACGGACTTCCAGATGGACAGTCGTATTCAGGACGGCATCCAGCTGTTCAACGAACGCGAATTCTTCGCGTGTCACGACGTGCTGGAAGACTACTGGAGCGAATTAACGGGCCGGGAAAAGTACTTCTTTCAGGGGCTGATTCAGGCCGCTGTGGCGCTGTTTCATTTTGAAGAGGGCAATCTGGGTGGGGCACGGCGGATGTATGTGTCCAGTCGTGCCAATCTGGTGGGATTTCCGCAGGGGTTGGCTGGAATCGATGGGTGGCAGCTGATTCAGGACATGGACGCTTGCTTCGCCGAGCTCTGTGAGCCCCACAAGGAATACCCGTTTCATGTGCGGCTGAATCCGGAACTGATCCCCGTCATTGGGCGAAAGTCACCTGAACCGACCGAGTAGCCCGAGTCGTAGGACGCCAGCAAATTTCAGCAAAACCGGCTTCGAATTCATGGAATTCTTGACCATTGGAATCCGATTGGATTACAGTGCATGGTGTCCGCAGCCGGATTTGGCCTTGCCGTCATCAGTTCGGAAACGATTCCTGCAGCGGAAGTGACGAGCCGTTTGAGGGTGCAAAACGGCTCGATGCAGGTTGGCTGGGTTCCACACTGTTCAGCTGCACCGTGAACTGACACGTTTCACTGTCACGGTAGACCGCACCAATCCCCCCCGACTATTCCCTCCCCTTTTTCTGTGCTCACCCTGTGAGTGCACGTCAGCCCGCCAGGAGCAAGCCATGATCACGATTTTCGGACGGCAGCAGGGTATGCGTCGGCGATTCTGTGACGGCGTATCGCGTCGGAATTTTCTGACGATCGGCGGAATGGCCCTGGGAGGAATCAGTCTGTCGGATGCACTGAGAGCGGAATCTGTCGCGGGCACTGGCAGTTCGCACAAAGCGATCATCAATATTTATCTGCCCGGCGGGCCGCCGCACCTGGACATGTGGGATCCCAAGCCTGAAGCGCCCGCGGAAATTCGCGGCGAGTTTTCGGCGATTGAAACGCGCGTGCCGGGGATTTTTGTCAGCGAATTGTTTCCGCGCATGGCAGAGATCATGGACAAGTTTGTGCTGGTGCGATCACTGGCCGATTCGGATGGAGCGCATGATGCCTATCAGTGCATGACTGGGCGCCGTAAAGGCAGTCGCCAGCCGCCGGGTGGTTGGCCTTCGGGCGGTGCCTGGGTCTCAAAGATGGCCGGGCAGGTGACACCGGCTGTGCCGGCCAACGTCGCGTTGATGTACAACACCGGCAACCGGACATGGGGTGAAGCGGGTGGCGGCGGTTTTCTGGGTGTCGCCCATGCTCCGTTTAATCTGGTAGGCCGGGAAGCGCGCAGCAAACCGGAAAACATGTCGCTGAATGGTGTGACCCTGGAGAAACTGCAGGATCGCACCACCCTGATGAAATCTCTGGATCGTTTTCGTCGCGATGCGGATCAGCGTGGGCAGATGGAAAGCCTCGATGTTTACGCTCAGCAGGCAATGGGCATTCTGACAACCTCACGTCTGGTGGATGCACTGGACTTGTCCCGCGAAGACCCCCGAATTGTTGCTCGATATGGGCAGAGCAGCGAAGCGTTTCAGCGTGATGGTGCTCCGCCGATGGTAGAAAACCTTTGTGTCGCACGTCGGCTGGTGGAGGCGGGCGCCCGCTTTGTGTCGCTGAACTTCAGTCGCTGGGACTGGCATGGACCGGACGGGATGAACTTTCCGAAATGTCGGGAAGAATGTCCGCGTTTGGACCAGGGCCTGGCGGCTCTGGTCACAGACCTGCACGAGCGTGGTCTGGACAAGGATGTTTCCGTGGTCGTTTGGGGTGAATTTGGTCGGACCCCTAAAATCAACAGTAACAACAGCCGCGATCACTGGCCTCAGGCCAATACGGCCGTACTGGCTGGGGGCGGGATGCGAACGGGCCAGGCCGTTGGTGCGACAAATCGCTATGGTGAACAACCGCAGCTGCGCCCGGTTCAGTTTCAGGAAGTCTTTGCGACGCTGTACCACTGTGCCGGAATTGATGCACAGAACACGCGTGTGTTTGACCTTTCCGGTGTACCGCAGTATCTCGTCGACCAGGGCAATCAGCCGCTGCACGAAGTGATCTAACGACGCGAGAGTGTGCAGGGGCCGCCCAGGTTCAAATGCGGGGCGCCATGGAATCCTCGTTTGCTACGGTTCAGACGTAAGCGTGCGGTGCTGCGCACCTGCTCTCCGGCTGAGAATCCCTCATTTCCGGGCGACTGGGACGACAGCGGATTCTACTGCGGTGCCGCCGTGGATGGGGGGGCCAATTTCTGCGTGGATCGTGGTTCGAAATCTACAGGCATGACGACGGTCATTTCAGCGATTCGATTTGCCGGATTTTTGAA
>JALQWE010000572.1 GCA_023258825.1 Planctomycetaceae bacterium
GGCACTGGTATCTACCCCTGACGCTGGTGGGCACCTGGGTTTCCATGATGATCACGACTCTGATGACACTCACCGGACGCTTCGTCTACCTCTTCTCAACGCTGATCGGCGTTGTTGTCCTGCTTGTCAGTATGGACATTGCGGCGCAACTGATCCTGACGGAAGTCAGCCGAAATCTGCTCCTTCGCAGTCTGCTGGTATCCGCTGATCTGCTGATTGTGATCGGCACACTCACTGCCTTTTTTCTGGCGCGTCGTCGACAGTTACTGGAGATAAAAACGCAGCAGCATTTGCTGATCACGGCCATCGGGCTGCTGCTGGTGACGTGGTGTGTGACACCTGCCGGCCTGCCCGTGCTGGTCTATCCGACTCTGCTGGCACTACTCGCCCTGGCGTTGCTTCCGTTCGCTGCCGCCCCGCTTGCGATTGCCTGGAATCGACATCGCTGATCGAACTATCCTTTTGTGGTTGAGTTTCCCGACCGATGTTGTGGCAACGATTCTGAGGCGTTTCGCAGTTCCTGCAGATGGAGTTTCTGATGTCGAGACCGACGCCCGAAGATCCGGCCTATGGGTTGTTGGCATATCCACTATCAGCCGCTGCCGTGAGATGCTCTGTTTTCTCCCACGCGGCCAGCTGCTGTCGGGCAGAACGTGTCTGAGGATTCTGCGGGTCAATTGCGAGGGAGGCCTGCAGTGAGTCGGCAGCGGCGTTTGTGTCCAGACGCATCAACTGGGCAATCGCGAGGTTTCCCCGAGCTTCTGCTTCGGTACAGCCCGCGTCCAGAAAGGCGGCCAGTGATTCTTCGTCTCTGCCCTGTGCTGCCAGCACAAGGCCCAGATTATTGCAGGCTCGTTTGTCATTCGGGCTCAGACGCCGAGTTTGACGGAGACACTCCTCGGCACGCTGCAGATCGCCTGCAAGATACAGGTGATAGCCGAAGTCGGCACAGAGTGCAGGATTTTTTTCATCGAGCGCACGGGCTCGCTCAAACGCCTGCGTGGCTTCATCAAATTTCTCCTGACGCACATGCAGCAGAGCCAGTCGCCATAGTGCATCCGCATTTTCCGGATTGATGCGAATGGCCTCCTGATACATGTCTTCCGCGTTCTGCAGTTCTCCTCGTTCCTCGGCAACTCGGGAGTTCGCTGCGGCAAAGTCCGAACGGGCTCGATCTTCTTCCGAAACATGTCTCCCCGGTTGCAGGACCCTCGTGAATGCCGTTGTTGAAAACCTTTTCCCGGACAGACCACCACTGCACCCCGCCAGCAGACTGCAACTGAGCAGTACGACCAGCCTCCGTTGTCTGAAACACATCGATCTTTCTCCTGTTGTTGCCAGTCACCTTCCATGGAACCAATCTGCTTCAATCGTGTTCACTCAGCCATTGGGAGTGATGCACACACGATTTGTTCGCCGGCTTGCCCAGGTTCGTCGGTTGACGAGGGCTCAGTTGCTGCCGGTGTTTGTGCTGCCACTGTTGCTGCTGCCGGATGTTGAAAAACCGGAGGTGCTGAAGCCACCGGCTCCTGCACCAAACTGAAACTGCCTCACACCAAAGCGACGAGCGTTCTCGAGGCTGGTCCGCCGATGAATCAACGCTTCCTCGGCGCCCACACCCGCAGCGATCGGTTGACCGGCGACGACCTGAGTTGCAGGCAGATGCTCGGCAGCCGCAACGGCCACAACCTGGTGGTACCGGGCATCGTCCAGCTCCGATCCCAGCCATTCCACCACGATGGTCTGTCCGCTACTGCACGCCATGTGGGCCATCTGACGAACTCTGCGAACCCCGCGAGGATTCAATTGGGATGTACCCGGAAGGAAATCATAGTCATAGATGGTCAACCGAGCGGCCTCACCACGCAGCACCTGTGGTCGAATCAGATCCGTTGACATTGCGCCAAATGCGGCCTCATGAAAGTACTCAGGGTAACCCCAATACTGCTCCTGCTTCCGTCGCTTATATCCTGACCAGAAAGACTCCTCGTGACCGGTACAGTGACGACACTGACAGTTCCCGTGTCCCACTGCATGCTGGCGTGGCACAGCAGCCGGTGCCGTCACGACCGCTTCTTCGTACAGCAGCACAGGCGTTTCCGCTGCCGATTCTTCGGCAGGCTCAGCGAAAGCCTTCTGCTCGGAATCTGCCACCGGTAGTTCGTCCGGGATCCCTGCGCAAGCCGCCGGTGAGACAATGGACATCAGACACGACAGCGGAAGTGACCAGACAAGACCAGGAACAAGCCTGTTGAAGTGGTCATGCCGCAGCCACATCGGGATCACGCGTCCGACACCGGGTGTTGATGGTGAATTGCTGGTCCCTGAACTCCGATTCACCGCCACCAATAGACAATGTGGTAAACTCATCAGAAAACCTCGCAACAGCGAAAGCCGTTTAAGAAAAGGACGTTGAGTCGTATCATTTGGAATACCCGGAGGGACCGGACAGGTAGCGTCGGTGAAGCTTCATCCGGCCGACCAGATCTGCCGGATCATCCCAGTTTGTTGTGGAACGAAAGTCTTCTCCCGTGCGTCCCTCGACTCGCCCCAGCAGGAAGAACTCCAGATCATTGGGCTCCTGGACTTCTTCTCCCGGCAACAACCCGGTCTCAAATTCCTCGACCGGTTCCACGAGGTAGGGGGTCACCATCACGATCAGTTCTTTTTCAGTGCGTTCGCCGGTGTTATTGCTGAAGAAGGGGCCCAGCACGGGCAGATCGCCCAGCCCGGGAATTCTGCGCGTTTCATTGTTCAGAGTCAGTTGCAGCAGGCCCGCCATGGCCAGGGTCTGACCGGGCATCATCTCCATCGTGGTCGTGGACCGGCGAGTATTCAGCCCCGGGACTGGCGTTCCCCCGGAGACAAGTACGGTGCCCAGAGCTCGGTCAATCGTGCTGACTTCGGGGGTCACGGTCAGGCGAATCCTGTCCCCATCGAGAATGTTCGGCAGAAACCCCAGCTTCACGCCGAATTCCTTGAATTGCACGGTCACCGTATTCGCTGTCGAACCGGAATTCTGCGGGACCGGGATG
>JALQWE010000573.1:0-2758 GCA_023258825.1 Planctomycetaceae bacterium
ACTGCCGGCCCATTACTCCGTCGAGAACTGGCGTGAGGGAAAGGGACGCTGCAAAGCGCACCTTCAGCATCGCATGCAGTTGCCGTGCTTTGAGGAAGTGCCGTTGATCGGCATGGTTTCTCGTATGGTGGATCAGAAGGGCTTTGATCTGATCATGTGGGCCGCGCCCCGCCTGCTGAATCGCAATCTGCAGCTGGTCTTTCTGGGAACGGGTGATCCGTGGTACGAGCAGAAAGTGCGTGAGCTGGCGAGTCAGTATCCAGAACAGGTCGCTGCGCAGATTGGCTTTGATGAATCGCTGGCCCATCAGATTGAAGCCGGGGCCGATTTGTTTCTGATGCCCAGTCGTTTTGAACCCTGTGGTCTGAATCAGATGTACAGCCTGCGATACGGCACCATGCCGATTGTACGGCGTGTAGGCGGGCTGGCGGATTCGGTCGTGCACTATGATGGCCGTCCCGAATCTCTTGTCGCAGCCAACGGATTCATGTTTTCCGACTACACCGCAGAGGCTCTGGCGGACACAGTGGAACTGGCTCTTGACTGCTGTGAAAACGATGAACTTCGCGACCGGCTGGTTCGCAATGGGATGACGCGAGACTGGTCGTGGTCCGGCAGTGCAAGTCGATACGTGGAAGTTTACCAGCGGGCGTTGACGCGGGTGGCCAATCGTCGTGTTGAGAGGCGTAGCTGAAAGCGACAGGCAGCCGGAGCATCGGTGCCGGCGGTTCGGGGCGAACTGGCGAGGAATCAAAAAAGCCGGCGGGGAATTTCTCGCCCGCCGGCCATTTGTACTGACTGAATGCTGCGATCCTGTTGATCGACTACTGTCCCAGCATCCCGCCGCTCTTTCCCTTTTTGGAAGAGCTGTTCAGTTTCAGTTCCACATCGGTCAAGCCTTCCGCCGGAACATCAACATTGAAGGGCTCGATCGAAGCACCGGACACAGCAGCCATCATCTGGGCCGGGTCGGTGGATGCTCCATCGCCTTCTGAGCCCACACGCACCGTGTACTTGCCAGCGACAATTCCATCGCCGGTGACATAGGTCGTGGCTGAGAAGCTGCCATCTTCCTTCACTTCCGCATAGGCTGTGCGCACACCGCCATCAGACCCCTGAGGAACAAATTGCACTTTCACCGAACCATAAGGCTTGCCGTCCAGAGTCAACTTGCCTGTGAACGGGACAGTCTTGGCTTTTTCACCGTAGGCAGCATCACCGGAGCAACCGGCAATCTGCAGCAGTGCGAGGCAGGTCAGAACAGAGAAAAGTGATTTCAACACGCGAAAAACTCCTTGAGAAAATCGTTGTGGATTTAGAGGTGGCGTTCAGAAGACGGGAGCGTTCAGAAAAGGGGAGCGGCGTTCAGAAAAGGGGTCAGGAACCAATAGTGCGGAGCACCCTTCGGGCCATTTGGCTATTGGTTCCTGACCCCTTTTCTGAACCTGGAACCAATAGTGCGAAGCACCCTTCGGGCCTTTAGGCTATTGGTTCCTGCCCCCTTTTTCTGCCTGGAACCAAAAAAAACTCCCGATGCAGGTGGGTGATCCCTGAACACCGGGAGTTTCTGAATTTGTGCCACTGATCCCGGATGAGAATCAGAATTCGCCGACGATTGGCTGGCCAGCTTCTGTGCCACCGATGTAGGTGTGCAGTGCAAACCAGACTGAAGGCTGCTGAGCACCCTGGAGGTTTTCGCTCAGGAAGCGGACAGAGCCGTCGCACAGCAGAACCTGACCACCACCGGTGTGAACGCTGCTGGCACCTGGCCAGTTATTGTTCAGTCCGAAGCAGGCGAGGTAGGTGGGCGGATGAACGTAAGGAGATCCCTTCCACCAGTAACCAGCAGCCTGTCCGTCAGGACGCAACCACGTACGAACACCGACCTGGCCAATCCCACGCAGGGCGGCTGAGTCCATCACGTCGCCGTTGCTACCCGGATCGATGAACGGGGTGCGGAAGACAGCGTTGGTGATGCCACTGCCACGGAGAATCCCGCCCATAGCCTGATGGCTGGGGGCACCAGCTCGGGGCTGGAATCCCTGAGTTGAAGTTTCTGCCACAGCGATCGTGTTGGAGGTACCGTCCTTCACGTCTTCAAGTCGAGTTCCTTCTGAACCGTTCTGGAACGGCCCCTGGGCCCAGTGCGGACCGCGGTAATGCCAGTCCCAACCCATGTTACCAGCGTAGTTCATGTGAGCCAGGCCGTGGGTGGAAACACCACCACCGAAACCCGGGTCAGACGGACACTGCAGCGTTGGCAGCTTGCGGGAAACGATGGTTTCGCCGGTTGGCAGCGTCTGGTAGCTGTTGGATGCCTGATTGAACATCGGCAGGCTGAAGTTGATCGAATTGTACAGAGCTGCCTGCTCCAGATACGGCAGGATCAGCGATACCCAGGTGTGGTTGCGAGGCACCGGATTGGTGTTGTTCGCTCCCAGGTAAGCCACCATGATCTGAGTCGGTGGAAACCGACCGTGTGTGTCATGGTAATTGTGCAGCGCCAACCCGATCTGCTTCAGGTTGTTCTTGCACTGTGTGCGTCGAGCGGCTTCGCGAGCCTGCTGAACCGCTGGCAGCAGCAGGGCTACCAGAATGGCGATGATCGCAATCACCACCAGCAGTTCAATCAGGGTAAATCCCCGAGCCCCTCCAGATAATCGACCCTTTTTAACCATCTTACGAAGTCCCCTGAAAATGCCTGAAAAAGAAAGGAAATCAGAACGCAGGCTTGGAGCAGACTTGCAGCAGACTTTAT
>JALQWE010000573.1:2768-3034 GCA_023258825.1 Planctomycetaceae bacterium
AAATCTGTCCTAAAGACAGGAATTGCGTGCAGGGCAAAGGATTTTCCACACACAGATTTAACAGTTAACGTACCAAACGTCAACTATTTCGAACGAATTTGCCTCATTACACGGCGAATTTGCCTCAATAATCGACATCCGCGCCGGCGGACTGTTTTCCTCTTTGTGCAAAAATCCGGCGAAGATCAGAATTATTTGAAGATCGGCAAAAGTGTCGGGTCATTCGGCAATTCTTCACGAATGATCCACGCCTGCTTGTCCTCCAC
>JALQWE010000574.1:0-1584 GCA_023258825.1 Planctomycetaceae bacterium
ATGCATGGATCACGGCTGTTTCTGTGTCTGATGAGCCTGCTGTGTTGCATGCCGGTGGTGGCGGATGAGTCCGGGGCGCCCGAGACGGTTCAGGCCTTGTGGGCGGACTTCGACCCCCGGAGTGAAGCGCTGGCTTCCGAGGTGGTGCGGGAGTGGGAAGAGGATGGGATTGTTTATCGCTGCATCACCTATCACACAGGCCACTTCCGCGGCCAGGCCAGTCGGATGGCCGCGTTCTACGCATTTCCCCGGGGGGCGCGTGGACTGCCGGGGCTGCTGCATCTGCATGGGGGCGGCCAACGAGCCTTTCTGCATGAGGTGGAATTCTATGCGCGGCGAGGCTACGCCTGCCTGTCGATTAACTGGGGTGGACGCGAGATGGAGCAAGCCCGTGGTGGCGACGCGAACACGGATTGGGGGGCTGTGGATCCCACGCAGCAGAACGTGCCTGGCTATTTCAATCTTCAGCCAGGCAATCAGACTGTGGATGCCATGGAATCACCGCGCAACAACAACTGGTATCTGTTGACGATCGGGGCGCGGCGTGGTCTGACATTTCTGGAGCAACAGCCTGAGGTGGATGCTGGTCGACTTGGTGTCTATGGACATTCCATGGGCGGGAGTCTGACGGTTTATGTGGCGGGAACCGACAGTCGCGTCAAAGCGGCTGCGCCTTCGGTGGGCGGTACAGGGTTTCGCACGGAACCGTGGCCCATGCTGCCACAGGTGACGCTGGAAACGCCGCAGGGTGACAGGGACTTGTTCCGGCGTACTCTTGGATTTGAGTCTTATGCACCGCGGATTGCTGCCCCGTTGCTGTGGCTGGGAGCAACCAATGACTTCCATGGGATTATGGATGACACGTATCGCACCGGGGCGTTGATTCCGCATCGGGACGTTCGATATGTGTTCACTCCGCATCTGAATCATCGATTCACTCCGGAATGTGCCGTCACAAGACTGCTCTGGTTTGATCAGCATCTGAAGTCCCAGGGAGACTTTCCGGAAACACCGGCGACTCAATTGGAACTGGTCACGGACGATCATGTGCCGACCCTTCGAGTGACACCCGAAGCCCTTGAGGGTCTGGTGGACGTGGAGGTGTATTACGGGATAGACGCTGATCCGCGGGCGCGATTCTTTCAGTCTGCGGAGACACAGAGAGCGGGGAACATCTGGACGGCTCGGCTGCCGATTCTGGACATTCGCCAACCGCTGTTTGCCTTCGCGAATATCAGGTATCGAGTGCCCGAGACGGCGGCTGCTCCTCAGACGCAAACCACAGAACACATGGTGATCAGTTCTCTGCTGCACACGGCCGTTCCGGCGGATCTGCAGCGTGCGGGCGTGCAGGTCACAGACGTTCCGGATGGGGTGCTGGACGACTTCAGTCGCGGCTGGCGGGATTGGTACGTGCTGGAACCCGGGAATCCACATCACTGGGAATTCTCGACCCGCAAGCCGGGGCATCCGAAGTGGCGGGGGCAGCCCGGTCAGCGATTGGCACTGAGCGTTCAAACGGAGCAACCGAATGTGCTGGTGGTGGTGGTGACGGAGAATGTTTTTCGATCGTACCGTGGCAGG
>JALQWE010000574.1:1594-3030 GCA_023258825.1 Planctomycetaceae bacterium
CGTGAGTACGTTGCGGAATTGCCATTGGGCGGCGGCTCGGTGACGGAGACTCAGCAGTTGTCAGTTGAATCTTTCCGTACAACCGAAGGAGAACCGTTGCGATCGTGGGAGTCTGTGGATTTGCTGAGCCTGCGGGCGTACTTCGACAAAGATGGACGGACGTATGGCAGCCGAACGTGGGCGGGGCCTCAGCCGGTGCTGCAGAAGTTGTGGTGGCAGAGCGACGCTGCACCGTGATCGTCCGTTGCGGTCGTGATGGTCAGGGAAAGCCCGCTGGAAAGCCCGCTGAACTGTTGGAGGCGACGGTGGTGGAAGTGGACGTGCGGGCGTCTTGATCCGAACGCAGTGAATGGCGCTACGTGCCCCGGCAGAATGCAGCAACAGGTCCGCGGGGGCTTAACACCTGCGATGTGGTCAGGCAGCGAGATGCAACATCACTGCGGCCCGCGATGACACGGGCTCGCAGTGGCTGAGACGTTGCAGTGCTGGTTGCTGGCGTGGTGTTGAGAACCTGAGTCCAGCGAGTTGCGTAGAGATCAGGCGGGCCAGATTTGCGAGCCGCCGTCAACGCGAAGGACCTGACCGGTGACGAACGCACCGAGGGGACCAGCAAAGAATTCGACAACGCGGGTGACTTCGTCGACCTGTCCGATGCGATCGAGGGTGCCATCGGTCACAAGCCGGGATTCTTCGACCTTGCGTGTCCCGAGGAAGCGGCCGGTGCGTGTGTCTCCGGGAGCGAGTGTATTGACATTGATGTTGTAGCTGCGGAGTTGTTCGGCGAGGCAGCGGGTGTATTCAACGACACCGGCCTTGGCGGTGGCATAAATTGAGCTGTTGGGGATCCCTCGGAACGCGGAGATGGAACTGAGCGTCAGAATGCGACCGGTTTTGCGGGGCATCATGATTTTGGCAGCTTCCTGGCAGACGAGAATTGTGCTGAGGAGATTGCGGTCGAGCACGGCGCGGACGTCTTCGAGTTTGATTCCGACGCAGTCGTTGGGATTGGGTTTTCCACCTGCGGCAGCAATGTCACCTCCGGCATTGTGGACGAGGATATCGATGGGGCCGAGTTGTGAGCAGACTTCGGCGACGACGCGCTGGACATGTTCTGCGTTGGTCAGGTCACCGAGGACGCGGCAGGTTTGAGTAGCATGGCTGGCGGCGATGTCGGCAGCGGTTTGGGTGAGAGTCGTGCCTTCGCCGTATTCGGCTGGGCCATTTTCTCGCATGCCGTGAATACCAACGCGGCACCCGAGGGCAGCGAGATGTTCAGCGAAGCCGCGTCCCAATCCTCGTCCGGCGCCGGTCACGAGTGCCACTTTGCCTTCCAGAAGCCGATCTGCCATGCTGAATGCTCCTACTGAAATTCAGAAACTGAGGTTGGGTGAGCGAACGGGTTGTTCGGGCCCGGCACCGGAAACCGGCGACTGGGC
>JALQWE010000575.1 GCA_023258825.1 Planctomycetaceae bacterium
GTGGCCTGATAGATGCCGGCAAACAGCGGACGCATGAACTGGTCTGCGGTCTGCGCAGTGTGCAGCGCTGAAATCCAGCCAAGTCGTGTTCGCAGACCTTCCGGCCCCAGTTCCTCCAGTGCCTGTTCGACCATACAGCGGATCAGTACGGCGCAGGCTGAGGAATCCGCACCACCACTCATGCTGACCACAAACCCGTTGGAGCGGGTTTTTCGGAGATAATCAAACAGCCCCAGAGCGATCGCCCTGGTGAATTCGGAAAACGCATCCGTGAAATCTGGTGCGTGCTGCGCAACAGAGCAGCCAGATCCTGCGGGCAGCTTTGAGAAGTGACCGGGGATCGGAATCAAACGCTGGCCGGACAGTTCAGAGACACTGGCTGGCATCGCGTGAATCGCTGCCCGATGACCGCGACAGACGTCCGGAAGGATGTCAGCCGTAACCACCTGAACTTCGTGAAATTCAAACCGCGGCCCTTCGGCGATGAGCGTGCCGCAGGAAGCAATCAGTGCACCGCCGTCGTAGATCGCACGTCCCGCTTCGTTGCCCACCAGATTGGCGTAGACATAACTGCAGGCAAAGGAACGCGACCCTTCAATGACGAAGCGTCGGCGAATGTCATGCTTGCCGAAGGAAAAGTGACTTGCGCTGGGATTCAGAATGATATCGACGCCCAGACGAGCCATTCGATTTCCCGGGCGATCCGCAACCCACGCATCCTCACAGATTTCAAACCCGATGCGTAAGCCGTCGCGTTCGAACAGCAGATCGCCAAGAGGCCAGGACTTGCCATCCGCTGAATACTGCGAAGTCACTCCCTGTGGCCATGCCCGGAACCAGCGTGGTTCGTAATGCAGTCCATCCCCCGCAAGATTCTGTTTGGCGACAAAGCCGACGATTTCACCGTCACAGAGAACACATGCGGCGTTGTACACGCCATTGTTCACAAACAGGGGTAGGCCAACAACCAGCAGCAGACCCTGCGATTCAGGCACAATCTTCTGCAGCATCTCCCATGCGGTTTGCCACACATGAGGGGCGAGGAACATGTCTTCGCAACCATACCCGGTGATACACAATTCCGGAAAACACAGGATCCGGACATGCTGCTGTCGAGCCTGCTGAATGGCGGTCAGAATCCGCTGCAGATTGCCGTCCCAGTCCAGCGGGGTCTGGTTGAGTGTAGCGGCACCAAGACGCACGCGCTTCATACAAGACCCTCAGGGGCTGGTTGGCTCCGGTTCACACATCGCGTGCGGGCCAGGGCAAAGTCCGATTGGAACAAGACAACGACAAACATGAGTATCCCGGTGGGCTTCTGGTTTGAAGGCGGTGTTGTCAGCAGAAATCACAGGAATCCCGAGGGCATCCGAGGACTTGCTCCGGTTGCACAGCCGTCGGCAGAACGAAGTATTCCCGACCACTGAGAACACGTCCACCGCAGCGAACAAACTACTCTGCAATTCACACGACCGAACGACAACCGTTGCCGCTGGCGAAAACGTGAATGGAGCTTCGCTGTTTTGAAGCCGTGCCCCGGACGCCGCGGCTGACAATCCGCTGCAGAACGAATGTACCGCCGGAAATCCACGAAAAAGCGGAAAAACCAACATCGATTTCGTGAAATTCTGCAAAATGCATCGGCGTAACCGCGCGGTCCAGCACCAACCTCCAGCGAAGACCAGGGACGATGGCCTCGCAACTGCGGAAATCCGGCCAGGCGACTGTGCGGATTGCCCCGAAGAGGATGGGCAGATTGCGGACCCGTCGACGCGAAAAAACTCGTTAAACTGCCGGGCGTTCGTCATGAATTCCATGACGCTCCAGCAATCGATACAGCTTGCGACGATGTATCCCCAGGACTCGCGCGGCGCGGGCCTTGTTGCCATTCTGCTGCCGCAGAATGTCCACGATATGGGCTTTTTCAAGATCTTCCAGCCGGGGGGAGACAGAAACGGCGGCCGACAATGCAGAAGCCTCGCCGGTGAACACGCCTGTCGTCCGAGGTACGGGGGTTGGGGCGCTGAACGCGGTTGTCGCCGAGCCCGCGGGCGTCTGAACCGGGGTGGCATGCGTCAGCAGTGGTTCGGCGTGGTCGGCAACTTCCAGAGGCAGATCGTCGATGGTGATGTGATTGTTGTTCGCCAGAATCTGGGCGCGGTCCACGGCGTTCTTCAGCTGACGCACATTGCCGGGCCAGTGATAGGCTTCAATCGCGCGCAGTGCATCTTCGCTGATTGTCCAGTCACGACCAAGAAACACACGTGTCAGCAGCACGATATCCCCGTCGCGTTTGCGCAGTGGGGGCAGTTCCAGCGACATAACATTGATGCGGTAGTACAGATCCTCGCGAAAGCGTCCCGCCCGCACCTCCTCCTCCAGATCCTTGTGGGTGGCCGCAACGATGCGGACATCGACGGCCTCCTCGCTCGGTGCCCCGACCGGCAGGATGCGACGCTCCTGCAGCACCCGCAGCAGCTTCACCTGCATGTCCAGGGGCAGATCGCCGATCTCGTCGAGGAACAGCGTGCCGCCATTGGCCAGCTCGATGCGGCCGACCCGGTTCGTCACCGCCCCGGTAAATGCCCCCTTGCGGTGTCCGAACAGCTCGCTCTCGATCAGCTCGCGCGGAATCGCACCGCAGTTGAGCGGCACGAAGGGGCCGTTTGCGCGCGGACTCTGGTCATGCAGGGCCTGGGCGATCAGCTCCTTGCCGGTGCCGCTTTCGCCGCTGATCAGGGCCGTCGACGCGGAGGAGGCGATGGCACGCAGCATGGCGCGCAGGGTCTCCATCGCCCTGCTCTGCCCGAGAATAGGGGTCTTGCCATCCCGCCGCATGAATCCATCCGCCCCCGGTGATAGACGCTGTTTTTATTGCAGATATTTGAACTATGGTAATAGGTTCCTTTGCATGCTACCAAAGTCGTATCATGCGGGCAAAGCCGTGTTGTACGCCGACAAAGGTCGACCCCGCTCAAGACTTCGCTGCTGCGGCCGATTCCTGTAACAGGAAATCAGCGTGTGGATGC
>JALQWE010000576.1 GCA_023258825.1 Planctomycetaceae bacterium
GAATCGCCGATGGTCGACGGTGAACGAGTGCTCTGCACCCCCGGTGGCAATGATGCTCTTGTGGTCTGCCTGAATCGCCTGACGGGTGCCGACATCTGGGCCTGCAAAGGGACGTTTGAAGGGGATGCAGGCAAGGACGGCGCTGGCTATTCGTCGATCGTCACATCCGAAGCCCTGGGCATTCCGCAGTACGTGCAGCTGACCGGACGAGGCCTGATTGGAATCAACGCGGCAGATGGTCGGCAGTTGTGGAGTTACAACCGTGTGGCCAACGGTGTTGCTAATATTCCGACCCCACTGATTGATGGCAATTTCGTCTTTGCCTCCACCAGCTACAAGACCGGCGCAGCGCTGGTTGAACTGAAAAAGAATGGTGATCAGATTGTTGCAGAAGAAAAGTACTTTCTGGAAGGAAACGTGTTCAACAATCATCACGGCGGGATGATTCTGAAGGATGGCTATGTCTATGCCGGCCATCAGCAGAATGAAGGATTTCCAACCTGTGTGAAAATGAGCACAGGCGACATCGTCTGGGGTGGAAAGCTGCGCGGCCCGGGCAGTGGTTCCGCAGCGATCCTGCATATCGATGGCCATCTGATCTTCCGCTACCAGAACGGAGTTGTGGCCCTGATCGAAGCCACCCCGGATGAATACCGTCTGAAGGGATCCTTCAAGCCCGATTATCAGGAAGGCGCCAGCTGGGCGCATCCGGTGGTCGTGAATGGCCGGCTGTATCTGCGTGAGCAGAACAAGCTGATGTGCTATCAGGTTGGAAAGTGAAGTCCCCCGTAGACCGGCACCCTGCGACGCGTGTTCCGTCAGCACAGTCTGGCTGAGCACGCGTTTCGTGGCTGCGCCGTTGTGGGCCACCTGCGTGTGCCCTCGCCTGCCGATGCCGCCTGGATCCCTCCGTGGTTCGGTCTCGGCCTGCGCGAGAGGCTTTTTCCGGACAGTTTCTTTGCCTTTTGGAAACGACCATGCCTGCTGTTCCCCGACGACGATTCTGCTGCCCGCTTTTAGTGCTGTGTCTGCTGACTGTGGTGAGCCCTGCCCTGCCCGCTCAGCAGTTTGAGCTGGAGGCTGTCGGCGAACAACACTGGTACAAAGGCAACATGCACACCCACACGCTGTGGAGTGATGGCGATGATTTCCCCGAGAATGTGGCGCTGTGGTACCGGGAACACGGGTATCAGTTTCTGGTGTTTACGGATCACAATACGCTGCTGCAGAAAGAACGCTGGCTGACGATTGCCAAACGCAAAGGCAGCGAGCAGGCTCTGGAGAAACTGCGTGCGAAATGGCCGGCTGACTGGATTGAAACGCGTGGTTCCGGTGAGACTCTGGAAGTGCGTCTGAAAACTTTTGACAGCATCTTCGAAAAGCTCGCGATTCCTCAGCAGTATCTGTTGATTCAGGGTGAGGAGATTACGGATCGATTCGGAAAGTTGCCGGTGCACATGTGTGCCACCAATACCAATGAGCTGCTGCCACCCACTGGCGGGGACAGTATTACCGACGTGATGCAGCGAAACATTGATGCCGCGGTGTCCCGTCGCGAACGCACCGGCGTCCGGACTCTGGTGCACCTGAACCATCCGAATTTTGGCTACGCGGTGACCGCCGAACAATTGATGAAGGTTGTGGGTGAAAACTTCTTCGAGCTCTACAACGGGCATCCATCGGTCGAGAATGACGGAGATGCTTCGCACGCATCGACGGAACGCATGTGGGACATTATCAACAGCATGCGGCTGCAGACGCTGAACCTGCCGCTGATGTATGGGCTGGGGACGGATGATGGCCACAACTACTTTCAGACCGAAGCGGGCAAAGGGGCACAGCCAGGTCGAGGCTGGGTGGTTGTGCTGGCCGAAACGCTGACTCCTGATGCACTGGTGCAGGCCCTGGAAGCGGGACGCTTCTATTCGTCGTCCGGCGTACGTCTGAATGCTGTCCGCTGCGATGGCCGGGGGCTGGAAGTGGATGTTGTGCCTGAGGACGGTGTGACGTATCGAATCGATTTCATTGGTACGGATCGGGGCTTCCCTCAGGAATCCTCCGCGGCGTCAGAGTTGCCGGAGAATGCCGACAAGCTGACTCGGGTCTACAGTGATCAGATTGGCCGCACGCTGCACACGGTTGAGGGGGCGTCCGGTCGTTACGAATTTCGAGGCAATGAGTTGTATGTGCGTGCCGTCGTCACGTCCTCACGCAAGCACCCCAATCCGTCTGCGGCGGGTGAGTTTGAGCGGGCTTGGGTGCAACCCGTGGCGATCTCCCGCTGAAGCCGGAAACGGTTTCGGCAGCGCATGAGAATTCCCTTGTTCCGGAGCGGTCCGATGCGGTTGATCGTGGTGGCGGCGACAATTCTGGTGGCGCTGTCGGGAATTCAGGCACAAGCGGCTGATGGTTTTCGTCCGCCAGAGGACGTGGAATTTGTCTCTGACCGGGACGGATCGTCGCAGCGCTACGTGGTGCTGGTACCGGAGACATTTGCCCCGGGGCGACCACTGGATGTGCTGATCGCCCTGCATGGCCACGGGTCCGATCGGTGGCAGTTTGTGAAGCAGGACCGAGCGGAATGTCGGGAGTCACGTCGGGTCGCGGCAGAAGCGGGCATGCTGTTTGTCTCCCCGGACTATCGGGCCCCCACCTCGTGGATGGGCCCGGCGGCTGAGGCGGATCTGCAACAAATTGTTGACCAATTGCATCAAACGTACCGAATTCGCCACGTGGTGATTTGTGGTGGTTCCATGGGAGCGATGTCGGCCCTGGCCTTCGCGGCGCGGCATCCTGAAGTTGTGGACGGTGTAGTGGCACTGAACGGCACGGCGAACATGCTGGAGTACGATCAGTTTCAGGAAGCCATACAGGCGTCCTACGGCGGGACACGGGAACAGCAGCCGGACGTCTACAAAACGCGATCGGCGGAGTTGTACCCGGAGCGTCTGAAGATGCCCGTCGCCACAACAACCGGCGGCCGGGACACTCTGGTACCAGCCGCCAGCGTGCTGCGACTGACGAAAG
>JALQWE010000577.1 GCA_023258825.1 Planctomycetaceae bacterium
CCTCGGTGTGGGTTCCATGAATCTGGACGTCGCTGATGTCCTGAAGGCAGAAGCCACGGGGGTGACGATTCAGTACAATCCGGAACGCGATACGGACAATGACGGTGTAGTTTCTGCCGCTGAACAGTCGGCTTATGACAATCAGGTGATTCTGAGCCTTGAGTCGGCCTCGGTGACGATCACTCCACTCAGCCTGACGGGTTCGCTCTCCCCTTATACGCGCGACAACGGCACCACAATTCCGGGGTTGCAGGTGCGTAACAATGGTTTTCAGCTGGGGCAGGCTGAAATTGCCTACACGGGTGGCATCACCTTCGGCTCATTCCTGCACCTCGACGATGTGCGTGCGGGGATTACGGACTTCGGCGTCAATTTCAGTGGCAGCGTGGCCTTTGACGGCGAGGTCTACATCGCGTCGGGTGGAGCGGCGTTGTTTCCCGGCGGTGTCTTCAGCATGGAATTCCAGGACAGCTCCGATGCCGACTCCGAAGCGGTGCGGGCCGGACTGAGCTTTACGGGCGGCGTCCCCTCCGGCTTCCAGTTCTCGTCTGACCTGATGAAGATGCAGTTCGGAAGCGTGCTGACAGTCACCGGGAAAGACATTGAGATCGACACAGCGGCCACGGGTGACGAGTACGTCGTGTCGGTGACCTCGATCGCCGCCGAATTGAATGCCGGACCACTCAAGCTTGGCGGAGAAATGCGGAATTTCGCGATTTCAGCCAGTGGTACCTTTGTCACGAGGCCGGGATTCGGAGTCTTTATCAGTGCGGACAAAGCGTCGGGTGATTCGTTCCAGTGGCCCTCCTGGCTGCCAATCCGAGTAACCGAACTGGGACTCCAGTGGGAAGACCTGCAGGCGCACCCGGAACGATTCTCGATCATCATTTCCGCGGCAGTGGATGAGATCAAGGGGATCCCGAATGTGAAGGTCTCGGGAGCCATTCAGGGCGTGCGAATCGACATCGGCGCGCTGCAGGACGGCCGCTTTCCGATCACCGACATCGAATCCATCAGCGTTTCGATGAAAGGCGATCTGTTCGGTGGTCAGATCACTGCCGGACTGCTGGGAGGCATCCTGAAACTGGACTCGGCCGGCAATCTGATCGGGGCCCTCGACACCACCACTGCCGTTGCGGATCGTGTGTTCTTCATCGGCGTTGAAGGTGGATTTGCAATCGCGGGGCAGGGCGGATTCAAAATCCGCTTTGCCATTTCGGAGCTGGGGCCGCTGGGCGTGGAGGTCGTCGGTGACCTGCCGGAGGGCATTCTGCTGGAACCCATCAGCGGCCTGAAACTGTCCGGATTTTCCGGCAGCGTCCAGTTCTTCACGTCCCTGCCCGCTGTGTATGATCCGCAGCAGTTACTTGATGAAAAGTACTCTCCGGCCCTCAGTGAAGATACCGGAGGCGGTTCCAGTGGCGCCGGAGAATGGCTGACCACGGTGCGACAGCAGGTCGTCAGTCAGTACAAGGCCCTGAAGGCCAACCCTGTAGCTGGCGGTTTCTTTGCAGCCTTCCTGAATCCCATGCTGATCACCGGGGGGGGCACAATTCACACTGCACCCACCGCAGGAAGTCCTGAAAGGCAATGTGGAAGTTCGCCTGTCCACCGATGGTAAAGTGCTACTGACCGGCGACATGCTGCTGATGGGCGGTCTGCAGCGAGTTCCTGTCAGACTTTACGGTAACCTTTCAGAAATTGCCAAAGGCAACGCGACGTTCCTGATGGTTGCTCAGGATGTTCCGGCGGGCCTGCACCCGATTGTGCGCACCATTCCCAATCCTCTGTTGCTGCCACCGGTACTGCCGGTTCCCACTTCGGTGGAGATCCAGGGTGGCATCACCATGCGCTACTACGACTCCAGCGGCAAGGAAGTCAACTTCTTCCACAGCGGCAGCAGCTCTCCAGCCACCGTGTCAGCTCAGTTGATTTCGCCTCCTGCGAAAGGCGATATCGCTCTGGCCACCTTCGTGTCGGAAAGACGCCTGCGAGTCAAATTCACTCCCGCAGCCAGCGCTTCCCTGCAAAACACCTCCATCACCGACAGCAATCCCGAACTGGAGCTGCTTCTGCCGGATGGAACCACCGTGACCATTCCCGGCTCCGCCGTTCAGACGGAAAACTCCGAAACAGTCTTCGATTACTCCATCCCCGCGGGCGTATCGCTCGACCCCGGCGAATACCAGGTAAAATTTCTGGCCGGCAGTTGGAAGGACAGTCTCGACAACCTCGCAGCCGCCGGCTCGGCGACCTTCATGGCCACCGGTGCCAGCCTGCAACTGGCCGCACCGCAGGACGGAGCGCGCTTTGATCGTCGTCGCCTGAACCAGGGCGGTCGACTGGCCATTCGCTTCCAGCCCACCACAGGTGCCCTGGTCAATGCCACATCGATCAGCGATGCAGCAGCGGAATTCACCCTGTCCGGTGCAGGCGTTGGCACGGCCGTGCTGTCCGGGGCCCCGTTCCAGGACTCCGGTGATTCCCGCCTGTGGTACTTCCCCTTCACCGGCCAGTTTGCCTCCGGTCCCGTGCAGGTCAATTTCCCCGCCGAGGTATTCGAAGACAGCACCGGCAGTACCAACGCCGCACGTGTGCAGAGCTTCACAGTCACCGCCACCGAAGGCTCGCTCTTCGATCCGCAGCCCGGGACTCCGATTTCGGCCGCCGCTCTGAATCAGCGCGGCTGGCTGGAAGTCAGGTTTACCGCGCCTGAGGGATCCGCATTGGATGCGGCAACCATCACCGACACCGCCCCCGAATTCACATTGCTCGGAGCGGCGGCGCAGAATGTGATTGTCTCCGACAGTCCCGTGGCCGTGGCTGGCATGCCAGGTGTCTACCGGTATTCGTTCACCGGCAGCTTCAGCAGCGGACCGGTGGAAGTGCTTTATGGGGCCGGAGTTGTCGCTGACATCGATGGCATCCTGAGTGCTGAGCGCACGCAGAAATTCACGGCCACCGGAGTGCAGGCAGAGGTTGTCGGCCTCAGCGCCGGTTCCATCGGCAGTCTGGCTGCGATCAACT
>JALQWE010000578.1 GCA_023258825.1 Planctomycetaceae bacterium
GACGGGAGGATCGCAATCACAACCGCCGTCGCTGTCATCGATGGGAAGTGCGTTTCCTTCTCGTTCCGGAATCAGTCGAATCCAGCGCTCCAGCGGCTTCTCTGTGGGGAACACCGGAGCTGCCTGAGCTCGCTTTCGCTGGGGGGTGTCTCTGTAAAAGTCCATGGTATCGCTCGGACAATGCAGAATCAGGACGCCTCGCTTGCGAGCGAGACTGAGGACTTGATTCATATGTGGAGCGAGCTCTGCCACACGAGCCGCGGAAGGCTTACACCAGTGGTCATCCCACATATCGCAGACAACGATGCAGGTCTCTGTCAGCTTCCATTCAAGCGATTGCGACGTTGTATGCCACAAACCTGCCCCGGGGCTAACTTCCGTGCGGACACGCCCCGTAAGCTGCAGCAGGTCGTCCGTGGCCAGTGCCACAACGCCGTTTAATAACAGTAAACAGCTCAGCAGAATTTGCTGCAATCGAGCAAGTGGCGGACGAGACATAGTGACGGGGCTTTGAAAACGGTGTGCAGAACGAGGCCGAACTGATAACTCCCTGCGTCACATCTTCCCCGCTGATGTCTCGCCTGTAAAGGCCTGCCGAAAGCGGAACAGCTGAATCAGGGCCGTGCCGTTGGCATCCGAGTCTCTGCCCCGGATTCGGAAAGTGTGGCATCGAGGAGCATTCCTCGATCGCGCATGGATCTCACCAGCTCCCTGGCCAGGGGGCCCGCGGCACGCCCACCGGAGCCGCCGTGTTCCAGTGCCACGACAACCACATAACGGGGCCGGTCAGCCGGAAAGTATCCCGTGAACCACGCATGATCAGGTTTTCCAGGTGAGGATTCTGCTGTCCCTGTCTTCCCGGCAATCTGAACGCCGGGGACGCGAATTGTCCGAAATCCAGTCCCCATGGGGTCTTCCACAGCGGCAAGGAGTCCTTCGCGGATCGCGGTCAGAAATTCCTCGTGCACCCCGGACACCTGGGTACGGTGCCAACCGCGCGGTGCGTCATCTGTCTGATCCACTCTGCGCGAAGTCCCTTCTTCACTGACCACATGAGGTGTGACAAGCCAGCCGCCATTGGAAACAAAGGCCATCAAACGCGCCATCTGCAACGGAGTCACGGTCAGTCGTGACTGACCAATGGCAATTCCAGCAGCCTCGCGTTCAAACCTTTTGCGCGCTGACTCGCTGCGCGCTGCACTCATATCGGGTGGCTGCGGAACCGTACCACCGCGTTCAAATGGCAGATCTATTCCCGTGGGTTGGCCAAACTCAAGCCGCTCACTCCACTGGACCAGCGGTTCTGTTCCCATCCGCACAGCCGCATCAAAAAAATAGACGTTGCAGGATTGTGCGAGCGCACTTTTCAGATTCACCGCTCCATGCCCGCGGCCATGAAGACGGAACAGCAGACAACGATGCTCATCCGGATTTTTCAGAAACCCCTGACATTCAAAGGAAAACTGTGGAGTGATTGTCTGAGTCTGTAATCCCGCAAGTGCGGTGACAATTTTCCAGGTGGAACCTGGTGGAATCGCCATGGCCAGAAAACGCGAAACAAAAGGACGCCGACTGTCATTATTGACTGCAAGCCACTGTTCTTCCGTACCATGACTGAACATTGTCAGGTCGAATTCCGGTGCACTGGCAAGCGCCAGCAAACGGCCAGAGTCCGCTTCCATCACCACCACACTTCCCCCAACGGGAATATGCTCAGGCTCCGGCGGTACCAGTGCTTCGGAAGTGTCTGTTTCACTCTCCGATCCCATCAGCAGAAGTTGTCGCTCAGTGTCCCCCAAAGCTTCTGACAGCAACTGTTCTGCCAGCAGTTGCAGTTGAAGGTCAATTGTCAGCAGTACATCACGTCCGCCGATCGGCTCCCGCACACGCTCTGTAGAGATGATCCGCTGTCGACGATCTCGGATGGTTCGCTGCAAACCTGGAATGCCGGCAATTCGATGTTCATAACTTTTTTCCACACCAAATCGTCCATGTCGCCCCTGGTTTGTGTCTCCCGCAGAGGACTGAGCGTCTGTCGAGGAATTCCGGGTGCGGGCCCCCACAAGATGTACGGCCACATCAGGCTGAGGATACGTTCGACGTGTCGTTGTCAGAATACGGACTCCGGGAAATCGTTCCGGATGCTCACTGATCAACGCTGCCGTTGATGCCGGAATTTCATCAAGGACCGTGTGCCAGGATTCCTCTTCACGGACGATGATCCGATCCCGTTCATTGCGGCTGGGGGGAGTCGTCAGAGCCTCGCGAATCGCGGAAGCACCACGAAACAGCCAACTGGCTGACTCAGCGGAATGTTCCGTTTCCTCGTCTGAGACCAGCGTTTCATCAGCAGGTCCGGTGCCAGTTCGGGAATTCACGTTCCAGATGATCTTCTGAATCTTCTGCTCGATGCGTTTTCGCGTGGCCTGCAACTCCGCAGCAGGGGTACCGGTCACACTGCTGAGCGTCTCCAGCATCGTATCGCGTTCGTGCAGGATTCGCTGCTCGGTTCGTCGGACCAGATCCTGATTCCGCCGTTCCTCGCGATTCAGTCGCTGCCGAACCTGCAGTTTCAGCCAGCCGTCGTCCGGTACTTCCTCCAGCCAGCGATAGTGCAGCTGGACCGCGCAGTGTTCTTCATCCACCGCGAGAACCTGCGAATCTGTCAGAATGCGTCCATCCGTCGCTGGCAATACCGTGTCCTCGGTGGTTGTTGCCTGCAGTGCGGTCAGGTATGCCTCGGGTAACTCGGCCTGAACCTGCGCGACACGATACAGGATCACCACAAGGCCGAGGGTGAATCCAAAACCCAGCAGATAGACCCGCCACGGCTGACCGGCTCTCCATGCTCCGGTCGCCTCAGCAGATTCGCTGAACACGGGATTCAGCAGCGAGTTTCGCATGTCCATCACCCCCCGCAGCCCAGCATCAGGTCGTCATTCGCCGCAGGCCGGTCTCTTCCGCCAGCTTCATCAGTAATGCCAGCCCAGCACTCAGAGGGATGGCCACCAAC
>JALQWE010000579.1 GCA_023258825.1 Planctomycetaceae bacterium
ACCCTGACTCTTTAGATCACCATCGTTCCGTCATCCCGGAGAGGGCCGGGCTTGGGGTGCTTTATTCGTTTGCAACTGCATTAAAGCGGAAGGAATTCCACTCGATTTGCAAGGTCGGCCGGGTCGTAAACCTCGGCAATGAGGCTCAAGTCCCGAATCGCCTGCCCGATCGTTATTTGAAGCTGATTTGCGTAGACCACACCGGCGAATGGCAGATTGATTTTCTGACGACGAGTGGCTTCTGTGAGCAAATCATCGTCCATTGAGAATAGAATTCGTCCCAGCAGCGTTGCGCGGTCCAGAAGATCGGGATCACTCACTTCAGCCCATCCATCCTCCTGCGCAGTCAACACGTCAATACCAAACCGCCGTAGTCCTTCGGTAATCGACCGTCGAATATGCACATCCATATAGAGCCGAATTGTCATGGAAGACGACCCATCTGCTTCAGCCTGAGTCGTCCCGGACTGGCGAGGGATGCGTTGCGAAGTTGGTCGAACGTCTCCAGTTGCCGTTCAATCTCAACATTGAGATCCAATTCATGATCGTAATACCAGGCCAGTGCCGCATGGATCTGCGCTAACGAGAGTAATCCGTGATGCTGTTCGGCAATCTCTTCCACACTGGACCCGTGCGCCAGCCGTTCAAGAGCGATCTCGATGACCTTGATGTTGGTCTTGTCGATCCACGCAATGTTACGCTCGTCAAGCCAAATGTGGTTGATACTAATGACAGACATATTTGTCTCGTTCCTATCATCGCTGAGAAGCTGGTGAGGCTGTATTGTTTGTCAATTGCGATAAGTTGCAAGAGTGATTCGGGGGGCAATGCGGAACTCAGACGGGCCGAGTCCCGCGTCGCTAAGGACCTGAGCAGGAAGTCTGGTTGGGCGAGCGGGGAAACGGTGGCCGCATGCACATGCAGGCTGCAGTCCACCTGAAAACCATGGTCTGCTTTGTTGTGAATCTCGAGTGAAGTCTTGTCGATGCAGGACGTGGCCAGTGGAATTCCGATTGGAAGACTTCCGGTTGCGAACCGGCGATGGCAGCTCGCATTCCGGCGTCGGGCCCGGCCAAATCGTCGAGGACGCTGCCAGCGCGTCGGAAAATTGTCTTACAGAAACGCCTGCATCTCGGGCGGAGTCCTGGCCGCCTCGTTTGAGTTTGATTGCGCGTCCTTGGTTGCCTTTTCTGAACCACGAAGCACGCGCAACGTCGTCAGAATCAAGGATGAAAAAATTCACCCAGTCAGACCGCGGTGTCGCTTCGCTCCACCGAAAGGTGAATACCGGAGCATCCTGAAAAAGAGGACGTGCCGCAGTGCCCGGAACCCGTTTCAGTTTTCTCCCGCCTGTCATGCTGCGTCCGGTCGGCGACGTCAACTGGCAACGAGACGCGGCCGAATCACTTGAGATTCTGCCCGTCTTTGCACAGATGCGTTCTGCAATGACGCGACAGAACCTCCTGACGATGATTTCTGATTCGGGCCTGTTCCTGTGGTTACTGGAACTCTGTCGTGAGCCAGCCGTCATTCAGCTGCAGGCCGGTAATTGTCAGAGGCAACGCTTTTTCAGCGTCCGGCTGCAGGTTGATGGTGGCGTCGAGTTCCTTAGGCTGAATGCGACGACCGATCACCTTTCGCAATTGATTGGCAACTGTGATGGGTGCTGCAATCACTCGGATTGGCTTCGGGGTCAGCAGAATCTTTGCGTCCGCGACAGAGATGGCGATGGGAACCACAATCGTGTGTACGGCCACATCCGCACGACCTTCCTGGCGGATCCCGGTTTGCAGCAGCAAGGTGAGTTCACCCTGATCGAATCGCACACGGAGGGGATCTGCCTGGCTGAAGACGAACGAAGTGGCTTTGTGATCCGGATCCTCTTCGGCCTTCGCCGGCTGATCAGCCTTTGAAAGTCGGATGTCCCGCTGCAGGATGGCTGAAAGAGCTTTTTCAATGTCCGGCGTCAGCTGATCGTCCGGGATAACTCGACCATGAAAGGCCAGCGCGTCCAGAAGGCTGTTCAGGGTACTTTCGTGAACCTGAATCGCTCCGCCACTGACGGACAGGGGCAGTTGCGGCTGACGAGTGCCTCCGAGGAAGAAAGCACCGATGGTGCGTGAGCTGACTGCGAGGTGGGTGTTGCTGGAGCGAGCACTGATGGTGTCCGGGGCAACGCCTTTGGCGGCCAGAGCGTTCAGGGTCTGCTGCAGGTCCGTGTCCAGCTTGCCGAAGCGCGTGCCGGCTTCCGAATCAAATTTGGGCACGGCGTCCCGGCGGAGGCGACGGGCCGTCTCCGCTTCTGACTGCGGCTTACTTTCCGCGATCTGCTGCTTTGCCATTCCTCGCACAAGTCCACCGAACAGCGGGATGCCATCGTACTTCGTGCGGAATCCCAGAGTCCTGCTGTTGGTGTCGACAGCGAAGCGGCTGGGGGAGGTGACAATCCTGGAACCATTAAATTCGATGGACTTGTCAATCCAGAAGAAATGGTTGCCGGATGTCCAGACGGTTGCCGGATCCTTTCGGGCAACGGTGTCAGATTTTGTGTTGCCATCCAGCTTCAGGTCAAAACGAGCGGTCGTGGCCGAGGGCTGAATGTCGACCGACACATTCACATCTGTGGTTTGCGTTCCGGTGACCCATGCACCGAGGATGCAGTCGGCCACTCGTCCGGTTTCGGTTTTGTGGTTGGCGATCAGCCTGGCCATCAGCGCTTCAGAGATCGTGATGTGCAGATTGTTGTTGAAATAATCTTCGTTCAGCACGGGACGCAGCAGAGTTGCCGCGGCGGGGAAGCGCGCACGAATCACTCGCCATGCCGTGCGAGCCCGATCCGAGGTGGAAACAGCCGGGGTGACTTCATTCTGCAGAATTCCGCGAATCAGGTGATCAATCTGCAGCTGGAGTTCCGTGCGGGCGGCTGCGTCTGATTCAAATGTCAACCTGGCGGCCTGAGTGGATTCGGCGAGAGCCTTCAGCTCCTGAATATCCGGACGCAGAACAAACGCC
>JALQWE010000580.1 GCA_023258825.1 Planctomycetaceae bacterium
CACTGATCGCCGCCGCGCAACTGGCGGTGACGGAGCCGGTGCCGATTCCGCAGCGGACGTTTCAGGCCAATAATGACAATATTCTGCGTGAGCAGATCACAGAGGCTCAGAAACCGCTGGCCGTACTCGACTACTTCCTGACTCGAGTGCATGAAGCACTGGACATGGTTGAGAAGCACCGCGACAAGCTGGACACAGACCGCTGGCGAGCGCAGTATGATCTTGCCATGGGGCGTATTCTGGCGATGCGTGTCCGAGCCTTCGGGTACAACGCCGTGCTGGCTGAAATGAAGTCCAGTCCAAAGCGCTTTGAAAAAGCGGAAAGCAATCAGTGGATTCTGGAGCCATCGGATGAGATTCAGGGGGCCGCAAATGTTCGCAAGATGCACGACAAAGCACTCATTTACCTCAACCGCGTGATCGACGAGCACCCGGGAACGCCCTGGGCGTTCCTCGCGAAAATGGAACTGAGCGAACCTCTTGGCTGGAAATGGCGCGAGGGGCAGATTGACATCCCGCAGATGAATGGCGGAGGTAACAATCCCCGCACACCTCAGTTTGCTCCGGAAGAAGAGCAGCGGCGGCGACAGGCTCAGGAAATGCAGAAGAAAAAACAGGACTCCCGGCCGAAAGTCTGACCGCTTTTCTGCCAGCACTCGGTACGGAAAACATGCGGCTATGTCAGATGGGCCATTGATCCAGGAGACGTCCTCCGGTTTGTTCTGTGAAATCGGAGACTTCTACATCGACCCCTGGCGACGTGTCAGCCGTGCCGTGATCACTCACGCCCATGCAGATCACGCGCGTCCGGGGTCTCAGGCCTACCTCGCCAGCCAGGAAGGCCTGCGGGTCCTCCGCAGCCGATTGGGCCCCACGGCAAAAATTGAGACATTGCCGTATGGACAGCCCCGCCTGATGAACGGTGTCCGTGTCTCCCTGCACCCCGCGGGACATGTGCTGGGCTCGGCGCAAGTCCGTGTCGAGTATCGCGGCGAGGTGTGGGTTGTCAGCGGCGACTACAAGATCGAGAATGACGCAACGTGTGCGGCGTTCGAGCCGGTACGGTGCCATACATTCATCACGGAATCAACTTTTGGTCTTCCCATTTACCGCTGGGCCCCTCAGGCTGAGATTTTCAACGACATCAATGACTGGTGGATTCGTTGTCGGGACGCAGGCCAGCCCGCGGTGATATTTGCCTATTCGCTCGGAAAGGCTCAGCGGGTCCTTGCGGGAGTCAACCCTGGCATCGGTCCGATTTTTTGCCACTCCGCTGTGGAAGAGTTGAACCGCGAGTACCGTGCCAGCGGAATTGAGTTGCCGCCGACGTTTCTTGTCAGTCAGGCACCTGCACGCAAAACATGGGAAGGTGCACTGGTGATTGCACCGCCGGCAGCCGCCAATTCGTCGTGGATGAGTCGCTTCAGCACCGGCTCCACGGCGATGGTTTCAGGCTGGATGCTGACCCGGGCCACGCGGCGCTGGCAATCCGTCGACCGCGGCTTTCCACTGTCTGATCACGCAGACTGGCCCGGACTGCTGCACGCGATTGAAGAGACGGGTGCGGAGCAGATTCTGGTGACGCACGGGCACACCGAACCCATGGTGCGCTACCTGAATGAAAACGGGCGAGTTGCTCGTACCGTGAAGACTCAGTTTGCAGCCACCGTTGACGCAGAATGACTGCAGACACGAACCGTATCTGCAGCCTGATCCTGAAGTGGTCATCGATCCGCCGAACTTACCGCTGGCACTGTCGCGTCAGACGAAAATTTCCGGTGTCGTCTTTGGAACAGTAAGTGGCCTGAAACCGATTGTCCGTGACTGTTCCCTGAAAGCGAAACGTACCGAACAGCAACCCCAGATGACGACTTCCTGACAGTTGCACGGAACCATCCGGATTGTGCTTTGCGTTCAGGGTCGCCTTGTAGCGAAACGGAATGATCGCACAGAATTTCCCTGTGAAACTGACCGCGTACTGACTGTCATTGACCCGGCAGAACTCAGCCGTCATTGGCCCCTGATGTCCTGTGGACTGACTGCTCCATGTTCCCGTCCAACGTCCGGAAAGATCCGGTACTGACGAAATAACCGCCGCAGCAGTTTCGACCTGCTTCGGTTGCGGTTGCGGTTGCGATTCCTGAGCCACGGCAACAGAAGACAGGAGCAGCACAGGCACCAGCAGGCGTAGCGCGGTCAGCCGACGTGATCGGGAATCATGTTGACGCAGCATATTCAGACTCTTTCTGCAGAAAACCGGAAGCACTCAGGGACGGCCGCAGACCGATCCCCTGGAGAGACGCAGTGGGGCAGCACGGTTGTGCCATCGCGATCGGACGCAGAAGGCAGCACATCCGCTTTTAGAAGGGACATGCCTTCCGAAAGGCGTGCTGCCACAGAAAACCTGCCGGCTGTCCACGAAATCGGGGCGGATTCTTTCCGGCACGGCCACAGAGTTCGCCCGGGCGTCAAAATTTTCCAATCCGGGTTTGCGACAGACAATGCCACACGTCAGGACTGAGACGCCGAAAGGATCTGATTGGGCATCGGTGCCTGAGTGACGTACCGACCATGGCATGCGGCTTCCGGCGCGCTGCCGTGGCCAACCTGCGTCCATGCCGGGCATCAGATCAGAGTGCGCGGGTGGCCGACGGGTGCGGCCACCACCCAGCTGGTTTGGTAGGGTCTACCGGGAAATGCGATACAGGTATTCATCTGTTCGCAGGTACATGGAACCATTGGCAAAGGCAGGGGTGGCCAGAGTACGTCCCGGGACTTCGTTCTTTCGTACTTCCTGAAAGGTATGGCCCGGGCGGATCCATGTTGCGTGGCCGGTTTCGTCAAGAAACAGGATATGCCCATTTGCGAACACCGGTGACGCGGAAAAATTCCCCCCGAGGCGTTCCATCCAGTGGCGTTCCCCGGTGAGCACATCGACGCAGGACGCAATTCCGTCATCGGAGACGAAATAGAGATCTTTATCGATCAGCAGTGGTGTGGGAGTGCTGGG
>JALQWE010000057.1:0-10811 GCA_023258825.1 Planctomycetaceae bacterium
CGACGAAGCCATTCAGGGAATTCAGACTCTGCAATTGCTCATCAGACATCGTGTCCGGAACCGAGCCATCTGCCAGGTGACAAACGATGCAGGCCTTTTCGATCCGTATGGCCGAAAAATACAGCAGTTTTCGTTTACCACCCTCATCCTGAAAGTAGGTGTACTCGCTCCGGTTACGTCCTGCTGATTCCCGCGCTTTCAATGTGAATTGTGAGCGGGCCTCGTACTCCTGATCATTCTTGCCGGGAGCGTTCAGCGACAGAATTTCCCAGCTCGCCCGATCAGATTCGGTGGGCAGGGCAGCCATGACCTTCCGCAGAATGGCAACTTCCGTTAAAGGGTCCTCTCCGCTTCCCCCGCGAGCCTCGTCCTCCGACTTCTGCGGCGACTGTTTCTCGCTTGCAGGTCCCGTGACACCCGGTTCCGCTGCTCCCACGGCTTCAATCGCCGACTGAACTGCGGCCACGCTTGCCGCAGCGGTTGGCTCGCTAGTCGCCTCGGCACGTCGCGCCCGTTCCAGAAAACGCGTATAGTGCTGTAACTGCAGCACTCGAGGCACCATCATTCGAGCCGCCAGCACCTGCTGATTCTCCACAAGGCGCTGAGTCCTTGCGGCATACCACCAGAAACTGGTTGTAATCAGGAACAACAGCGCAATCCCGAACAGAAAACGGCATTTCCGTTCCAGACTGGTCTCGCCAATCAGTTTTTTCAGCGATCGGTAGGAAATCACCCTGTTCCCCTCGGAATCGGATCCTGGCCCCGTCCTCCGCAATTCTCCCAGCAACTGCCATTTCGTGCAACTCGAGCCACCACGCCCCCCGACACGGGGACAAAAAGACAAACCCGGACCTTTGGGGGCTCTTCGCAGGAAAGAGACCAGCCGCCTTTTTCGGGGTGCCAATTCTGCCGCAGTTTCCGGCTTCCACAGCAGTCCGAGCACGATCCTGCCGCCCGAGATCCCACACCCACATGAGTCTGACCTTGCATCCATCGCTCTCAATCCCCAGGATCCCCATGTCCCGCAGAAATGTCGTCACCCAGGGTCTTGACCGTTGCGGCTGACAGTCTGCAGGGTTCCGCTGCCACAGGATGCCAGTTCCATGACGGTCATGCGTTTCACTCCGAATCAACGCCCCACAATCGGAGTGGAAATTGAACTTCAACTGATCGACGCCAAAGAACTGTCACTCTGCAGCTGCATTGATCAGGTTCTTGCGGCCATCCCGGAAGATCTGAAAGAGTCGGTCAAGCCGGAACTGATGCAGTGCTACGTCGAAATCAACACCAAAGTCTGCCGGACCGTCCGCGAAGCCGGCGATGATCTGAGATCCAAACTGTCGCAACTCGAAGCCGTCCTGCACCCCATGGGCATTCGCCTGCTGTGGGCCGGGACACACCCGTTTTCCTCATGGCGACATCAGAAAATCACCATTCACGAACGCTATCATCGGCTGGTCACACTGATGGAGGATGTGGTTCGCCGTCTGGTGACCTTCGGGCTGCATGTGCACATCGGTGTGGATTCCGGAGATAAGGCGGTGATGGTCTGCGATCGCATGCTGCATCACCTGCCACTGCTGCTGTCCCTGTCCGCCAACTCGCCGTTCTGGGAAGGCCGCAGTACTGGCCTGCAATCCAATCGCTCCAAAATCATGGAAGGTCTGCCCACGGCCGGACTGCCTTACCAGATGCGCAACTGGAGTGAATACGTCTGGCTCGTCAAACATCTGATGGAAACCGGGTTCATCAACTCCATCCGCGAAATCTGGTGGGACATTCGACCGCATCACCACTTCGGCACGATCGAAGTCCGCGTTTGCGACGTTCCACCCAGCCTTGAACATGTGCTGGCCCTCACCTCCATGATCCAATGCCTCGTGCACACAATCTCCAACGAGATCGACGAAGGGACGTTTCAATCCGAGTATCATCCGATGATGGTGGAACAGAACAAGTGGCGAGCAACGCGTTACGGAGCCGATGCTTCACTCGTCAGCTACCGTGATTTCCAGCAGCGATCCGTCCCTCAGCTGGTGGATGAACTCATCGGAAAACTCAGGCCGGCAGCCTCAGAACTGGATTGCCTGAACGAACTGGAATCTGTGGCCCTGATTCCCTCGGCCAGCGGAGCACGTCGCCAGAACGAGATCTACGAAGCCACCGGCAGCCGCCGCAAAGTCGTCGAGAAACTGCTGGAAACTCCCGCCTGGTAAGATCCGACCTGAGGCGGGAATTGCCCCGCAGAGATCACTCGGTCATGCAGGCTCCCGAACACGCCGGCTCGGCAGTATCGATGTCCCGGCGCCAACACAGATTGTCGTCGCTCCAATCGCAGATCGACGACAACGACTCCGGCCCTCGGTCAGCGAAACGATGGCAAGACGGAAAATCAGGTTCGTTTTTCACTTGAATTCGCGAACGTATTTGTTTGCGAAAGTGGCGAGGAAAAATCCTCGACGCTCGTTTCGTCGGAGCGAAACGCGACTATTCCTCGGATAAACACGGTTTCGCCGCCCCAGTCCAGCTCATACGCTGACGTGGAAACCTGCCGCCATTCAAGAGCCCAGTTCTGCCCGATCAGCCTTCACGGCCCCTTCTCGATCGCCTTCCGCAGCAGGTTGTGAGTGATCGCCTGAACGCGTTCATCCGGTCCATGCGGACGACTGAAGTGCGACCACGGCAGCGTGTGCCCCGGAGGATCTCCTAATGCCTGCGCCCACCAGATCGTTGCCGCGTTGAACACAAAATTGTCTTTCGGACCAGGATAAATCGTTGCCGTCCACTGCTGTGGATTCACACCTCCCTGCCATGCGGTTCCCGAAGCTACGACTTCCAACCCGGGAATCTCTGCCGGACTGCCGTGATACTCCCAACCAATCAATCCCGGTATCGAATCCCCATTCCGCACGCCAGCACCACGAAACATCCAGTGGTCCGCTTTGGTCACCGTCCAGTCGCCACCACCATTCACCGGCTCCACATTTCTCGCCCCCATCAGCAGCCCCTCATCAGGCCCGTGCAGTGGAAACGGACCATGCTCCTTCGCCCGCGTCGCCGCATAGTCGTTCTCACCTCCATAAGGACCACCTCGGAAGAAAATCCGATTCGGTCGACCATCGGTCGATGCCCGCAGCGGCGTCACCCAGCAAACGCTGTTGCCCGACAGAAACAACAGGTCAACTCCCGCATCACGCATCTTTGTGACGCTTTCGAACTGCCGAATATCCCAGTACTCGTCGTGACCAATGCTGATGAAACACCTGCAGTTCAGACCACGATCCGGAGTCAGCAGGTCACTGTTCGAACAGTAACTGACATCATATCCATGCTGCTCCAGCCAGTATGTCATCGGAAACTCATACGGCAGAAACTCACCCGCTCCAACCGTCAACGGGTCATTGACCACGCTTGTATACTGTGCCTCACGGCCATACGGCCGATCAAAACTGACGTCTGCCCACGGCCCCTGTCCACCCTTTGGATGCGTGTACACCGAATAATGCGAAGGCCAGACGTTGTAAGCCTGCCAGGTGTTGTCGGAGCACTGAAACAGAACGTCCGCCGGTCGCGAGTCCCGGACGATGAAAATCACATAGCTCTGCCAGTACGGCTCATTCCCCTCAGGAATCGTCGTCAGGCGACCAAGGTACACGCCACTCAACCAGTCCTCAGGAATCGTCAAAGTGACTGAGGCCTTCCAGTGACACTCGTGCAGATCCTTTTCCCCCTTCACCGGCTCTGGTTGGGTCGTGCCTTCCACGCGATCAAACGTCTTCATCAATCGAGCTCCCCGACCGCCGTAATAGCCGGTTCGGAAAATCTCCAGACGAAATGCCCGAGCTGGATTGGTTGACACCATCACGTCCAGTGCCTCGCCCGCAGCCACACTTTGCTTTGAACAGTACCCCTCAATCGGAACCGAACGGCATTCCGCCCCCACAATCTTCACGCGAGTTAACTGCCAGTCTGTTGCCCCCGGCAACGCATTCTCCCGCGTAATCCGATTTTCTGCCTGCACCGCCCCAGTCACTGACAGCATCAGGCAAAGACACAACACCCCAGGCGAAAGCATCTTCGACATGGCACACTTCACTTTGCAGAAGGAATCAGAAAGAACACTTTGAAAGGGCCCGCAGCTGGTACACGCTTAGCGTACACCCGGAGGAATCAATCGAATCGCGCGAATATCAATCAGTGCCGATCCCGGCTTCTCTGGTGCAGTGACAATCAGCTGACCTTTGCCGCGATGCAGATCAATGGTCCCCGCCTGCCACGTCTGATAATTGTCCCACGTCCCCGTCCCTGGTACCCGCGCCGTCAACAGACGTGTCCCTGTGGAAAACCGAATCAGACTGCCCGCCGCACTGTCATCGCACGCACAATCCACCTCCACCGTCCAGTCACCACTGGCCGGGACCTCAAACGACCAGCGCACGTAATCCTCCGTGCTGCACCAGTAACCCACATTTCCGTATTTCGGTTCATAGACCAGACTGGGCCCGTAGATTTCCGCCGCAGCTGCCGGTAACAGCAGGCTCCTGTCCTCACTCGCTGTGATGGCTCGCGGCGCATTCCCCTCGAACGCCTTCCACGGACTGCCGGTGGACTGCACAAAGGCCATCACATTCGCCAGATCCTCGGGACTCAGATCCCGCTCAAGACCCTCAGGCATCAGTGAACGCCGCGATGCGATCAGCTCATCAACCGCGGCCCGAGGAATCACATGTTCCCTGCCATCCCCGGCCAGCAGCGTCAACGCACCACCCGTTTCCCCTCGCAGCATCCCCGAATACTGCAGTCCATCCGTGGTGACCACGGTGTAGCTCAGAAACTTCGCTTCCACCGCTCGGTTCGGGTCCAGAATGGCGGTGATCAAGGCTTCCGGTGAACGATCCTTCAGCGCGGCCAGATCCGCTCCAACCTCCCGACCAATATTCTGCAGTCGATGACACGTGCTGCAGCGCTTCTCGAAAACAACCGCCCCAGCCGTCGCATCCCCACGGACTCCCTGCACCTTCTGTCGCCAATCCGCCACCAGCGTCTCTCGATCTGTACTCGTTACCGTCGTTCCCAGTCGCCGAGCCCGGTCAGCGATTTCCGCATCCCGGTGATTCACTAACACATCCCGCTGTGATGCATCGAGCTCCTCGATTGACAACGCCCCTGATTCCAGCACCTGCAACAGCTCCGGCAGTAAAACCGGCCGCTGCACAACCCCCTGAAACAGGGCACTGCGAACCTCCGGCTCCAGCGTGCGAGCCCGCTGCAGCACGGTCCGCGTCTGCTGAGGCCCACCGTTCCGCCCAACCGTCTGCACAGCCACTCGCTGCAGTAACAATGGTGTCTGCGGAGTCAGAAACTCTTCGGCAACTGTCAGATCTGTTTCTCCAGCACGACACACGTCGGCCAGAGTGAGGGCGGCCGCACGCCGGTCAACCTCCACGGTCGCATTCCGGGCCACCGACAACGCCGTCGACACCGCCTGCTGCCTTGCCTTCGTCAGCAGCTCACCGGCAACCAACCTCTGTCCAGCCTCGGTCCTGCCCACCTCCTGCAGCATGCGAGTCGCCGCCTCGAACGAGGCCGTCGCAGTCTGTGCATCCAGCGATTGCAGAATCTCAGCCAACGGCCGCGCCAGAAGTTCCGCCTGCCCCAGCGCGGACGCCTGGCCCGCAAGTCGACTCACCAGCAACTCTGACGCTCGTCCCCGGGAATCCTGCAGCACCGCGGACATGACTGGGCCGATGTTGGCAGCCGTCAGTGACGTCAATCCGGCATCCAGCATCAAGGGCGAATCCACACTGCACAGCAGAACGGTCCCCAGCAGAGTACCGGCCGCTTCCCCGGGAAACTCGCCCAGGCTCAACAGCAACTGCAAACGCACTGCCGCATGAGGATCGTCCGCCAAAGCCGCGAGGGATTGCAGCAGGTCTGCGCGTCCCGCTCGCAAACCGGGCTCCAGCAATTCAATGGAGAGCCGACGCACCTCAGCATCGTCCGAGGCCAGTCCCTGCAGCGCCGCTGTCACCCCCAACTCAGACATTCCCTCGAAATCCGCCTGTCCAAGCGTCGACAACGTCGCCAGAGCCTGAACACCGACAGCGCGCCCCTCACTCACAAAACTACCAATCCGCCGCAGCAGTTCAGCGTCCTGCAGCACCTCATCACGACGATGCACCAGAATCCGCTGCGCAGTGTCTCGCCACCAGCCGTTCGGACTTCGCAGCCGTTCGGCCACTTCCTTCAATGCCACCCGATCCCAGGGTTGAGAAAAGAACTGCCGCAGGTCGCTTTCCACTTTCGCCGAGTCGCCCTGCGGGGATTCGCCGACCTTCCCCGCATCACCGGTCCCGCAGCAGGCAGCCGCCGGAAGAACCCGATAGATACGACCACGATCGCTGCCCGAGTACAGGTTCATCTTCCGCTGATATTCCGCCGGAATCCATTCGGGATGCTCAATCACCGCGCGGTACATGTCGGCCACCCAGATGGCACCATCAGGACCGGTCCGCAACATCGTGGGGCGAAACCAGTTGTCCGACGACGCCAGAAACTCTGACTGCTGTTCGTCCGCCGCGCGCACTCCCTGGAACACCGGGGCCGTTGCATCAGACGACGTCAGTACCAATCGCGAGACGAGGTTGTGCACCGGTTCGGACGTCAACGCATTGCCGTAAAATTCAGGCCCCAGCAGAGTGTCCCGATAAATCATGGTGCCGCACGCCGATGTGAACCGATTGGCAAACGCAAAGTCGTTGAAACGCGCCAGCGTGCGACTCAGCGGAAACACGGGTGCCGCCCCCGGAACGGCAGCTACCGCCGCCGTTACGCCAGACACGCCAGCATGCGGGTTGCGCGCCACATAACGCTCATCCAGCACATACTGCCAGATGGGATTGGAATTGTTGTTGCCGAACCAATGACCAAAGTCGTCCCGCTCCCGCCCGAACTGCGTCGTGCCACTCACAGCCTGAACTGCATTCGTCTCCGGATGAATTCGCAGATCCCTGCCACGCAGATTGACCGGTTGCACCGTGAACGGACGCGGCTCCCTTTCCCCGGGAATCGCGCCGAGCCCCGACACCAGCCCACCACTGTCACCATTCGCAAGGTACAGCCAGCCATCCAGCCCCCACCGCAGTCCATTCACTCGATGCTGCTGGTTGCCTTCCACAAACCCACCATACAGCAGCTGCTGCACGTCGGCCTGATCATCCCCCGTCGTGTCCTCTGCATACAGCACCACCGGCGCCATACTGATGATCGCACCGTTCTTCCAGCACTGAATTCCGCTCGGCCATGCCAGTTTGTCCAGAAAGGTCACGGCCTGATCATAGACCTGATCGCCATCCGTATCCTGCAGAATTCGTACCCGCCCGCAACGTCCATCGTCACCAGCCGGATAGTCGCCCATTTCCACCACCCACAATCGCCCTCGTTCGTCCCAGTCAAAAGCCACCGGGTCTCGAATCAGCGGTTCCGCTGCCGCCAGAACCACACGCAGGCCCGGTCTTGCTGTCATCGAATTCACGGCAGCCACGGGTGACTTCGGAGCCGGAAAATCCTGTTGCAGAGCGGCCGAATAAAAGTGCTGCGGCAACTGTTTCTGCACGGCGTCGCAGATCAGATCTTCCGCTTCCGGTGCCAGACGTGTTGGACGTCGATAGTACAACATCGACGAATCCACTTCATACCCGCCCTCACGCAGCAGCCGCGCCGAAGCGATGTAACAGGGCACATCATTGCTGTACGCGTTAATCCACAGTCGGTCACTGTCCAGCATCTCGTTCAGACGGATGGAATAATCCACGACGACTTCGCCACCCAGAAAGACCATCGCCAGATCTTCCCCGAAACACCACGTCTGCACCGGATAGTCCGGCACGGTTGTCGGAATCTCCTGGCCGGCGTCCAGCAGTCCCAGAAAGTATCGCGCCCGTGATCCGGAAACACCCGTATCAGCGGCCTGCCGCTGCCACTCTTCACGACTGGGAAGCGGTCCCAGCGGCAGCGCAATCCGACTGAGCCGACACACAATCGCCGGGTCAATCCGCCGCAGACGCTCCGGCGTTTTCAGCAGGGAGTTGACTTCGTCTGCGAGTGTTCGACCGTGCTGTCGCGATTGCTCATGAGTTCCCCGGGGGGACGGATTCGCGTCCGCGCCACAGCCAATGGCCACCAACGCGACTGCTCCCGGATGATCCGTCTCCAGCATGTCCGCTGCAAACCCCGCCCAGTCACCGCTGATCTGGTTAAAGTCCCCGGTCTCCGTCGTGCAGTGGCAGGCATAGTTCACCAGCAACGCAACCAATCGGCCCTCCGTATCCCGCGCGGCCAGCAGGGGAACACGCTTGTCGGTCGGCCCATCCGGGACCTCTCCAAAGCCACTCCACCGGCCGTCAGTCAGAGCCCGGCGGTTCATGGCAAACCCAGCTTCCCCGTAGCCCAGCGACAACCAGCAGGGACGTTGCTGCTGCAGCGCCTGCTCGACCACCTGCACCAGGCGATCCGTTAATTCCTGCTCATACTGCGCCAGACGGGCCGCATGGTCTGCGGGTACGTCCGGAAAGATATTCGGTGCAAATCCGCGCAGCCACGGCGCCGAATGCGAATGCGTCGCACTCACCGCAAAACATTCGCGGGGCAATCGATACTTTTCTGCCAGCCGCGCATACACTCGTTCCGTCATCTCCAGCGGCACACCACAGTTGTCCACAGTCACCAGGATTGATCGGATGTCGTCCGGTGCACCGATCGTCAGCGCCCGCGCGTGGATCGGAACCGCAACTCCCTCCGATTCTTTCAGCCTGTTGCCATAGCCAGTCAATCTCACAGGAAACGTCGGTGTGATGTCAACCACCGCCGCCCCCACCGGCACCGCCGGATAGGCCGCCTGGGCCCGACGTCGGTGGTAAACCGCTAACACCTCGTCCACCGACACACGATGCAGCAGATCCGGACGCTTCGCAGTGTCCTCATTCTGCCAGCACAGGTGCTTGTCGTGGAAGAAAAAGCCATTGTGAGTCCCATCGGCACGTATCACGTCCGGCAATCCATACTCACCCGGGGAATTCAGAATCTCCTGCAATGCCGTCCTGTCTGCGGGTGGCAGATTCGACAGGGCCGTGGGGCTCTCACGACGCGCCTGCGTCACCTCCGCCACCACCTGCGGCACCTGCTCCCGCAGAGTCTGTCCGCCCGAGTACGCCTGGTTGAGCTTCGCAGCCACTTCCCGGAAATTCAGAAACCTCACCCGCCGCCCATGCTTCGCCACCGCATGATCAATCAACTCCACCCCCTGCTCCGCACGAATCCACCCGTGAGGATGAAACACGAGGCTGAAACAGCCCTGCTTGATCACCGTCAGATCAATCGCTGCCTTCCAGTCCTCAACCGTCCGGGGATTGTTCACTCCCTGCAGATGCTGCGCGGACCAGTCGCTGGGAGCAAGGCAGGGAATCTGCCAGCACGTTTCCCCAATCAGCCAGGGGTACGGATAGTTCCGCACGTAGTTCACAAAGTGGTCATGGCGGTTGCCTCCGTAGGTATTGCCACGCGGCAGGTACCTCAGAAAACGTTCCTGACCGTCGGCATCCAGTACCAGCTCCCGGGGTAACTCAGGATCTTCCGAGGTGAAGAACGTGAACACCGAGGAATCCAGCTGCAGATAACGCTGCTCGGCTGTCCGCTGACTGAAAATCTCCCGGTAGAAACGCGGGCTGACGGTGTTCAGCGAATCGCAACAGGGCGTCCGAAAGGCCACCGGCATGTTGCCGGGAATACGAGCCATCAAGTCCACGCAGCGTTCATAGGTGGAACGCGCTTTGGCCAGTTCTTCACCCTGCAGCAATGGACAGGGATGATCAATCGAATGGCATTCCAGACTCACGCCTTCCCCTAACCAGCTCTGCAGCTGCGGGTCATCCGGTTTGACGTCATTGGTCATGATGCTCAGCCCCGCGCGGCCATCGATCTCCTTCAGACGATTCAGAATCGGGCGCAGGTACTGCTCGTACTTTGCGGGATCCCGCATGTCGTCAATCGCCAGCACAATCACAGCATCGACATCAGGTTCTCCGAACCACTGCGGTGTCTTCAATCGCACCGGGAATTGCGTCTGCGGATACCACGGGTTGGCTGGATCCGTCGCCGCCAGTTCTGCCACATCCAATGCCGCGGGTTTGCCTCCAGCGTTTTCCGGTACCGACTTTGATGCCACAGCATCAGAAGCTGCCGCGCTGGTCGCGCCGTCCAGGCAGGCAGCAACGGTGGCTGAACCTGTGAGGACGCCCCAAGTCAGGCACAGCAGCAGCAACTGGCGGTCACAGTGCCTGACCAAAGGCAGCAATTTTGTCAGGCAGAGCACGTCACGGAACGCGGCAGACGTCGGCAAAAGAGCATTCATAATGCGGCATTTCGGGAGGAAGCGACTGGCGGGAATTCACAGGCCACGGCAGAACTGCGACACCTTAAACATCCACAGCCCGAAAATCCAATAACCAAGCCCATTTAACAGCGGCTATTCGCCGAGGTGCTGAGCGGAGTTCGCAAGTTCCCGGAGCCTGATCGCCGCGGCGGCGAGCCTCCGGAATTCAAATCGCAGCAGCGTCACGCAAAGACGCCTGGGCGCATAGAGCGGTCGCGATTCGACCAACCGCAGACGCAGCCTTCGGGGTTTTCCTGCGCCCTGGCCTGTTGAGCAGCCTGGCCACCAATGTCCCCGGAAAACGTCAGAGTCGGGGAACCCGTTTCTCAGCTTCGCTGCGACGGCCTGTGGGGTCCCAGAGTCGGTCCGCCACTCGAAATCC
>JALQWE010000057.1:10821-12695 GCA_023258825.1 Planctomycetaceae bacterium
GGTTCAGTTCCGTTTCGGCACGACGCGCCCACGGCGTTCCCGGGTGATCAGTCACCACCGCCTGCAGACGTTCCAACGCAGCACGCTCTTCCTTCTGCACCATTTCGATGTATTCATCCCGCGGCATTTTCATCTGAAAAGCCTTCGCCAGACGCTCGAACTGCTGCTCGTCAGGAACAATCGGCTGACCACCCCACCAGAAATTCCATTCATTCGCCTGAGGATTCTGCGGGAGTGGCATGTGGTTGGCATGCACATCCATCGCCAGCAGATACTGATACAATCTCAAACGGAACATGTAGAGCTGCGCGAGGGCAAGGTCGTAGTTGGCCCGCCAGCGAACCGAAGGCTCCTTGTCACGCAGTGGACGCACGCTCTCCAGCAGGGCAATGCCTTCTTCATTCAGATTCATCGCTCGAGCCGCCTTGGACACCTCCGGCAACGCCTGGTCACGAAACTCCGCGTTCAATAGCTTGAAGTGTTCGTTCCGCAGATTCAGCAGCTCATCGTGCTCGCCAAACAACAGTTCTTCCCGATTGGGATTCAGCCGGGCGATGACCTGCCAGAGCACCGCACGAAAACGGCTGGAGTTGCGAACCTGCACGTAGGCCGGTCGAGAAATCAGGTCCGGCTGATACTCCCGCATCGCATGGAATTCATACTTGCGGCGGTCATTGGCCTCAGCCCCAATCAAAGTGGCTTCGTTGCCCGGCAGCACGAAAAAGATTCCGCCAGTCTCATGCGCAATACGCACCTGTTCATAAGGTCCAAAGCCTGAATTCTGGACGTCCCAGCGCGAGTGCAGACCATTCCACTGCAAACATTCCGGGAACGGGGTTTCCGGTCCCCGACGAATCCGAATCCAGAACTCTTCACCAGTCGGCTCATCCACCCAACGCTGGTGGGCATAGGGATAGCCGAAGGTGCTTTCACGCCCCATGAAGTACACCGGCGCTTTGGCAGCCCGAGCCTCAGCGACAGACTGTTCGACAAACTGACCGTCGTCACCGGATTCGTCCGATACGACGATCACCGCCAGCTTGCGTTTGCCCCTTACCGCGGCCTGTTTGTGGTCTTTGATCACCGCGGCAATGGCCTGACACATGTTCTCCTGCCCCGACTGATCCACAGGGACTTTGTCGATCGCCGCTCGAATCTGTTCAATGTCGGCCGTCGGCCGCGGTGTGTGCAGATGCAGAGTCGATCCGTAACTGGCCACCACCGTCAGCATTTGCTCAGAACCACCGCGTTTCAGTTCGGCATCCTGAGCCGCCGCCATGCCCAGTTCGTCGTAGACTCGCTGGTAGTTTTCACGAATCTCCCGACGATCATCTTCCAGACTTCCGGATTCATCAAACAACCAGATCACGGTCACCCGATTCTGGCGCATCATGCGGATAATTTCCTGAGTGACGATGCCCATGGCGGCCCCGTAACCCTCAACCATCGCCCCCACTTCGCCAACAATCTCACCGGCACCAAGATCTTCCCCCAGAACTTCATTCGACGGCACAGCGAGGTCATACAGCACCGGGCGAACGTTCATCTCCTGCATTACCGCGGCTTTTTGTACGTTGACCGCCACCGGTGCCGGTTGAGATGACGCGCCGACGGCCGTGGAAGGTGCTCCACCGGAAATCACGTTCACGGTCTCGGCAGCCACCGTCTCCAGGTCCAGATCCCGCGTCAGTTCTTCCTGCGGAATGTCCTCAGAGAACACCGACTCCAGCATCAGTTCCATGGTCGGAGACGCTACGAATCGGGGAATCAGCAGCAAGCCGAACAACATCCCGGCGTTCACCAGAAGTGACACGGCAAATGACGGCAGGGATTTCCGAATGGATGTCTGCACCGCGTTCTCACCTCTTGGATGA
>JALQWE010000057.1:12705-12976 GCA_023258825.1 Planctomycetaceae bacterium
CTTCAGGCCTATGCAATGCTGGTGGTGAGCGTCAGGGCAGGGTGACTGAGAAATTCCTCGGGATCCCCGGAGAACACCACAGCCCTGTTCACCAACCCATTCCCTATACAACGATTCCGCCTTGCATGTTCGCTGGTTTTCAGGCAAACCCGGTGCAACATCAGCAGAGCCGATGCAACCGGGAACCGCCCCATTCTTAAAAATCGCCAGCGATTCCGATATTCTGGAACACGCTGAGCAGATGTTCAAGCGATTCCCGAGGGAAATGGCA
>JALQWE010000581.1 GCA_023258825.1 Planctomycetaceae bacterium
CCGCACAAATCTGATCACGTTGCCCTTGGCAACACACATGCCCCGCCCGAATCATGCCCTCGATCCACGTCTGATCCACTCAGAACCAAAAAAGAAGGACCTGAAGCGATCTGCTTCAGGTCCTTCAGGCTCTTCATGTTGTGCCAGTTTTCAGGTCCCGAAAACTGATAACCCGGCCAGGACTCGAACCTGGAAAAACAGAACCAAAATCTGTTGTGTTACCATTACACTACCGGGTTACTTGAACCATTCTCCCATTTCACAGTGTACCACAAGTCAGCGACTTGCCAGTACGTTTCTGCCGGGATTTCTCTGCCACGATTCTCTGCCGCCTGACGACCCCGGGCGGGCCATCAGTCGTTACGCAGCCGAATTCCGATTTCCCCCAGCTTCTGGCGGATTTCGTTCAGCGATGTCACACCGAAATTGCGGCTGGCCAGCAGTTCGTCTGGTGTTCGTTGAACCAGCTGACCAATCGTCTGAATGTTCAACCGCGCCATGCACTTGCGGGAGCGAACCGACAGGTTCAGATCGCCCACCAGCTTGTTCATCATCGCCTGCTCTTCAGGAGACAGGCTCTGATCAACCACGTGCTCACGCGAATGAATCTTATGCAGGTGCTGACCAATTCGTAGCCCGTGAGCTGCCAGCAATTCGCGAATTTCCATCAGTGAGGTTTCGCCGAAGTTCTTGCCGGCCAGCAGTTCCTGCTCGCTGACTTCGGTCAGATCGCCCAGTGAATTGATGTTCATGGCCTGCAGGCAGTTGCGGCTGCGGACGGACAGTTCGAAGTCCGTGACAGGGCGGCTGAGCAGCTGCTTGAGCCGCGCTTCCTGCTTTGCCTGGTCTTCGTCGTAGTACATGCCCTGAGTCGCTTCGATGTCCTTCAGGTACAGCTCAGCAAACTCGTTGTTCGGATCATATTCGCGAATGCGACGGAAGCAGAAGGCCGCCGCCTGATAGTTTTCGCGGTCCTCATACAGCAGACCCAGGTTGAGCAGAGCGCCGATGTAGAACGGTGGTCGCGACAACGAACGCTCGTACAGCCGAATGGCTTCTTCGTCGTTGCCACGCAGAGCGTTCTCGGCGGCGAGCCAGAACAGGGCGCGGGAATGATGGGGGTCCATGTCCACCGCACGCTCGAAATATTCGACGGCGGTCAGAGAATCTCCACGGTCCGCCCAGATACAGCCCATCTGGAACGAATACTCAGCGCGGCTGGCTGCGGAGGCGGCAACACTGCGGAGCAGCTTCTCGGCTTCGTCAACTCGACCGGCCGCACGAATGGCCCCGGCACGTCGCAGAGTACAGCCGACCGGATCCACGCCAGCACGAGCCGCCAGATCAAAGCGGTTGGCAGCTTCTTCCGGACGATTCAGCGAGGTCAGGCACTGTCCATGCACATACAGAGCCACACCGTCTTTGGAAACCTGTGCGAGCAATCGATCGGCCTGGGCCTGACGCGACAGCAGGAAGCTGCCGACACCCGCGCGAGCCACCACGTGCTCGGCGCGCTCGCCCAATTCCACTCGACGCGTCAAATCGCCCACGTACTGACGCATTTCCGTCAACTGCGACGAGGCCGCTGCGTGCTCAAGCTGATGCAACTGGTCCAGCGTCAGCAGACCTTCAGACTCAAGGATTTCTCTCACATTTACCGGATTCGCTGGAGGCACTTGGTTCGCTTCCTCACAAACACCATGGAAACAGCGGTCGCCAAACTGGTCCCCACTGTGATCACCTGCAACAGATCAAAGACGAAACCGCCGGGATTTCCAGCGCTCGCTGCAACCTGTAAACCTTTCAGTGTAACTTGCGGCCTTTCGTTGGACAAGTCACGCGAATTTTCGAGAAAAGATCCGCCGCTGCCCCGAACCCGTTCGTGCGCTGTCGGCGTTTCAACCGCTCGGCATTCACCGCAAATGCCCTGAATTCGCATTTTTCTCTGAAAAGTCTTGCTTTCAGCGTGGTAGTTTCCCTCTCACTTTCCTTCGCTCCTGCGGCCCGCCGCCGCCTGATCGTTCCAGATTTTCATTTTTGTTTCCCCGGAAATTTTTTCGCTCCGACCATTCCTGCCCATCACTCCCACCCCGTGCCGTTCATCGCGTTTCCTCACCGTGTCCTTCAGGGCCTGTTCGCAGTGTTCCTCGCCATCCGGTCAGCATTCGCCCGGGGGTCCACAGGGTTCGGTCGGTGACTGCTGAGTTCTCCTGTCCGGTTCTCCCAGCCCTTCGGAGTGCTCGCGGTCTGTGCTTTTCCCACAAATTCTTCCGCCGAAAATTGCTCGCTGTCTGAATTCATTGCCGATTTTGAGACACAGTGGATTGCGTCGACCCCGTTTTTCTCCGTAAACTCTGACGGTGCGCCGCTGAAGAGCAGCCGTCACTCTTTGTCCCCTGCCACCTTCCTTCCCCGCGTCCCACTCGCTCGTGCACTATCTTAAAGGAGCGTTCCATGCTGGTGATTCCCGGACACTTTGGTAAAGACACCTGTGACGGATACTCCCGACGAGCCGTGATGCGGATCGGCAGCTCGGCCATCGCCGGACTCAGCGCAGCCACTCTGCTGGAAAAAGCCGCAGGCGCCGCGGAAGTCAGCGATGAAGAAGCTCGCTACGGTGGCAAGGGCTTCGGCGCTGCAAAAAGCGTGATCATGCTGTACCTGCAGGGCGGTCCCAGCCACCTGGACCTGTGGGACCCCAAAACCAACGTTCCGGACAACGTCCGCAGCGTGTTCACCAACATCGATACAAAAATCCCCGGTGTCCAGTTCACGGAACTGCTGCCCAAACTGGCCCAGCAGATCGATCGCACAACACTCATTCGCTCGCTCAGCTACACCCCGATCGGTTTGTTCAATCACACTGCCGCCATCTACCAGATGCTGACAGGCTACACCGCCGACAACGTCAGCCCGTCCGGACAGCTGGAACCACCCAGCCCCAAGGACTTCCCGAACTTCGGTTCCAACATCGTCAAGCTGAAGCCGCTCAACGCGCCGATG
>JALQWE010000582.1 GCA_023258825.1 Planctomycetaceae bacterium
GGGCGTCATCTTTTCCCGCCAGCTGCGCGGCCAGCTGAACGATGCCATTCGACAGTTCCTGTGCGGCGACAAACTGGTCCTCGGTATCTGCAACGGCTTTCAAACCATCCTGAAAGCGGGTCTGCTGATGCGTCGCGGCATTGAAAACCCCGCCGAAAGTGGGCTGGAAGACAAAGTCACGCTCACATGGAACAGTAACGGCCGCTACACGGACCGTTGGGTGCGGCTGAAGGTCACGTCCAGTAACAGCGTCTTTCTTCGCGGCATCGACGAATTTGACGTGCCCATTGCCCACGCTGAGGGCCGGATCGCAGTACAGACTCCCGATCTGCTGGAAACACTCCGCGATCAGCAGCAGATTGCCCTGTGCTACTGGTCCGAACGCGCTGCAGAACTGGCCGTGGCTGCCGGCGATGCCACTCGGATCGGAGTCCTGCCCGAGCCGGAAAATCCCAACGGTTCGCTGGCGAACATCGCGGGGCTCTGCGATGCCACCGGCCGCGTTCTGGGCCTGATGCCTCACCCCGAGCGATTCCTCTTCGCAACTCAGCATCCCCAATGGACACGCAAAGGGCTCCGTGGCGAAGGTGATGGCATTCGCATCTTCCGAAATGCAGTGACATGGTTCGCCTGACGGGTCGTGGAAATCACGTTGCCGATGCATCAGGCGGCCACGCGGCAGCCTTGTGCTCAGCCGTTCGTCCATGGGCCCCGCGGCTGGTTCTGTTGCTGGTCACGCAGTTCCACTCGGGGCTCTGCGAAGCTCAACAGACCTCGCGCGATCCCGACGACGTCCGTCTGCACGAACTGCAACTGATCGGAACACACAATTCCTATCATATTGAACCGCATCCGCCCGTCGGAGACTTGATCCGTACTGCCGGGACGTCGCTGCTGGAAGCAATTCAGTACACGCATCGGCCCCTGCCACAGCAATTGCAGGACCTGCAGGTGCGGCAGCTGGAACTGGACATCTACGCCGATCCAGCCGGGGGATTGTTTGCCGCACCGATCGGACGCACCATCGTCACGGCGGCCGGCCGGGATCCCGGCCCCGATCCGAATGCTGATGGGCAACTGAACGCTCCGGGCTTTAAAATCCTGCATGCCCCCGGCTTCGATTATCTTTCCAACGTAGCCACGCTGTCGCAGGCATTTCAGCAGATTCGAGCCTGGTCCGAAGCACACCCTCGGCACCTGCCGGTGATGGTGCTGCTGGAACTGAAAGACTCAGCTCCAGGCCCTACCGGGATCCGAGTCGTCCCGTACGACGCGCCACTGCTGCAACAACTGAATGACCTGATCCTGCAGCATTTTCCCGCGTCGACTCGGCTCATCCCACAGGACCTCTGCAGCGCCGAGGACGTCTGTGTTCGCGATTCCGTGCTCCGTCGGGGCTGGCCACCGGTTCGAGATCTGCGGGGCAAGGTGTTCTTCTGCCTCGACAACGAAGGACAGTGGCCAGAACGCTACCTTGATGCCTGTGAATCTCCCCGGCAGGCACTTCTGTTCGTGTCCGTGGCGGCAGACCATCCCCAGGCGGCATGGATGAAACGCAACGATCCTGAGCAGCAGTTTCAGGAGATTCAATCGCTGGTCCGCCAGCACTTCCTGATTCGGACTCGGGCAGACGCCGACACGCGTCAAAGCCGCAGCAATGACGGTCGACGCCGGGATCAGGCCATGGCCAGTGGAGCCCAGTACATCAGCACCGACTTCCCCGAACCCCAGGCCCGCTTCTCCGATTACTCGGTCCGCTGGCCCGATCAACAACCCGCTCGCTACAATCCCCTGTTCTCAGCCCCACCCGCGTCGGGAACGCGATGGGAGTAGGTGGTAGTGGGTAGTGGGTAGTGAGTAGTGCGTAGTGAATATGGACCAGGGATTAGGGAAAACTCAAGTGTGTGGTGGCGGAATCAGGAGTGACGGGAATGTGGAATCTGCAGGGGCGAGTTGCGGTGGTTTCCGGTGCGGCACAGGGGCTTGGTCGAGCCACGGCGCTCGCACTGGCCGAAGCGGGCGCGGACACCGTGCTGATCGACCGCAATCGCGACGGGGCTGCCGCTACGGGTGAGACCATTCGTGCACTTGGGCGCCGTGTGATGGTCTCTGACTGCAATGTCTCGGATCCCGCGGCCATCGCGGACTTGTTCACGGACGTGGACCGGCAGTTTGCCTCTGTGGACTTTCTGGGCAACATCGCCGGCGACGGCTGCCTGGCCCGTCCCGAAGAGCTGACGATAGAAGACCTGCAGCGGGTCCTGCAGAATCTCGTGATCGGCCGTTTCGCCATGTGTCAGCAGGCCGGTCGACGGATGTTGAAGCAGGGCCGAGGCTCCATCATGAACATCGGATCGCTCGCCAGCAGCACAGCGCTGGGCCGCGGACATATCGCCTACAGCATGGCGATGGGTGCCGTGATTCAGATGACCAGAGAACTCAGTACCGAATGGTCTCATCTGGGTGTGCGTGTCAATTGCGTCACACCAGCACAGGTGGTCAACCCCAGTCTCAGCGCCCGCATGACCGACGATCCCACTTTGGAAGGTCGCTTTCTGCGAGGAATTCCGGCCGGTCGTCTGGGGCAGCCCGATGACATTCGCGGCATCGCCCTGCTGCTGGCGTCTGATGCGTCGTCGTGGATCACCGGAGCCATCATTCCTCTGGATGGCGGCAACATGGCGATGAATGCTGGCGGAACCCCCGGCCATCAGCTGGAACGCGTGCAGAGCTTTCACGGCAGCAAGTGAGCATTCCGGACTCTGCTGACTGTGCTCAGGCGGCTCGTCGATCAGCGGCCGCCGGCAAGTCTGGTGATTCCGCAGTCGACGTCTGCGCTGAAACCTGCTGGGCTTTTGCACGGGCAGCTGCGACAGCGGCCAATCGTTTTCGCCGACCGGAACGACTAAAGCGATTGGCTAGATCAATCAGTCCTGGAGCGAACCGTTTCAACAGAAACAGCAGGTGCGCCATGGGAGTGATCAGTACTTGCCGACGATCAC
>JALQWE010000583.1 GCA_023258825.1 Planctomycetaceae bacterium
TATGTCCAACGACGAGACCGGGCTGATTGATGAGGAGTTTCGGCTGGAGTATGTGGCGGATCGTACGGATACGACGATGACTGTGTGGCTGGGTTTGACTGCCGGCTGTGCTCGCTGTCATGACCACAAGTTTGATCCCGTGCCAGCTCAGGACTATTACTCGCTGGCCGGGATCTTTCAGAGTTCTCGTCTGCACAATGCACCTCTGGTACCGCAAGCCGAGGTGGATGCCTGGAATGCGTCTCAGCAGCGTCTGAAAGAGCTGGACGAGGCCGTCAAAGGCCTGGTCACCGGAAAAGCTCCTGCGTTGCGTGAGTCACGACTATCAGATGTGTCTCGTTATATGCTGGCGGCATGGAAGTTTGACCAGCGTCGGCAGCATGGGGCAACAGAATCGCTTGCGGCTGTGGCGGAAGCAGAGCAACTGGACGCGAAGTTCCTTGAGCGATGGGTCACATTTCTTTCGCCGGAACAGCGGGACAAAGTGGCAGCCTTGAAGGCCTGGAACGCCGCTGTTGCGGAGGCAGGCTCTTTGGCGGCCGGCGAGACAGTCGGGCAGGGCGTTCCGGAAAGCCTGCGACTTGCCTCCGGGGAGTTTCAGGACCTCCTGGATCGACTGCTTCGACGACGCGACGGAAAGTTGACGGCAGAGGAAGAGTCCGCGTTGAGTCAATTGATCGGGCCGGGAAATGCCCGGTACACCAGTCCTCTGATGACGAAGCGTGAGGGCATCGCAAAGATTGACCTCGACATCACAGGGGCTCGTGAGCTGCATCTGGTGGTGACGGACGGTGGCAATGGGGCGAGCTGCGACCATGCCGACTGGGCTGAGCCCTGGTTGGTCACAACGGCGGGCGAAACGCGACTGACCGAGTTGAACTGGCGGGCGGCGACGGCGACCTACGGCAGTATCAACCGAGACCGCAACGTCAATGGCGGGCGGCTGCGCATCGCGGGCAAGCCCTATGAGTTCGGGCTTGGAACGCATTCGACTTCTGTCATTGTTTATGATCTGCCAGCAGGAGCCACACGATTTCGGGCGACGGTTGGACTGGACAACAGTGGAACAGACCAGGGCGGCTGTGGAGATGGTGCCGCGGTTCAATTCCGTGTTTACACGGAGACTCCGACTGATATTCAGGTCGGAACTCCCGATTTGTTGACTCTGGTGTTTGGAGAGCAGGGACTTTTTGCGATTGAACCTGCCGACGTAGAAAAGTACCTGACGGAGGCCGATCGGAGCGAGTTGAAGACTCGACGGCAGGAACTGGAAGCGTTGCGGAAATCGGCACCGGCCATGTATCCGATAGCGCATGTGATTGCGGAATCCACGCCGGCTGACATGAGGGTTTTTGTGCGGGGCAATCCGGCGAATCAGGGTGATGTCGCACCGCGACGATTTCTGAAGGTGCTTGCCGGTGATGATCCACCGAGATTTGAGCAGGGCAGTGGTCGACGGGAACTGGCCGAAGCGATGGCTCCGGGCCGAAATCCGCTGACCGCGCGAGTCATGGTCAATCGGCTCTGGCAGCATCATTTTGGCAGGGGCATCGTGGGAACTCCGGACAACTTCGGGAAGCTGGGAGAAGCCCCGACTCATCCGGAACTGCTGGATTATCTTGCGATTCGGTTTGCCGAGACGGGCTGGTCGATTAAGGCGATGCATCGTGAGTTGATTTTGTCATCCACATGGCAGTTAAGCAGTGCAGGGGATGAAGCCAATCTGGCGATTGATGGCGACAATCGGTATCTGTGGAGGTCAAATCGTCAGCGACTGGATATTGAAGCGTGGCGCGATGCTTTGTTGTCTGTCTCCGGACGACTGGATGCGCGTCTGCGGGGACCGTCGACGAATCTGGCGGATGCCGGAAACAATCGTCGCACGGTGTATGCATTCATCAGCCGGCACGAGCTGGACAACATGCTGCGGCTGTTTGACTTTCCCGATGCGAACATCACGAGTTCGACGCGTACGGAAACGACAGTGCCGCAGCAGCAGTTGTTTGTGATCAACAGTGCGTTCATGCTGGAGCAGGCCCGAGCTTTCTCGGCCCGTTTGGTTCGCGAGGTTCCCGAAGGAAACGAAGCACGCATAAGACGTGCGTTTCTGCTGGCGTTTGGCCGTCCCGAGACACAGGAGGAACTGGAACTGGGATTAGCGTACCTGCAGCAGGAGGACAGCGTTGACGAGCAGCAGGGCACATCGCTCTCGCGCTGGGAACGCTACGCCCAGGTCTTGCTGGGCAGCAATGAATTCATGTACCTCGATTGAGAGACTCCACTCCCGCGATGATGCGTGGTTGAATCAGAGTGCCGGGACAGCGGATGCGACTACTATCCTCGCGTGTCCTGCGGTGATGGAATGAGACAAAGCCTGATCGGATTAGAAAGATGAATCAGATGGACAGAACTCAGCAGTGGCCGACGGGATCTTCGCGGCGGGACTTGTTGCAGCGGATGGGCACAGGTCTGGGGACACTCGGGCTGGCTGGAATCCTGTCGGAGCAGGGCCTGCTGGCAGGAGAAGTTTCGGGGGCAGTGGGCGGACCATTGGCGCCGCGGCAACCGATGTTTCCGGCACGAGCCAAGCGGATCATTCATTTGTTTATGAATGGTGGTCCATCTCAGGTGGACACGTTTGACCCGAAACCTGCCCTTGAAAAATATGATGGCCAGCGTCCACCCGGTGCCGACCTGAAGACGGAGAGAAAAACCGGGGGGCTGATGAAATCTCCGTTTCGTTTCGAAAAACGGGGACAGTCCGGGCTGGAAGTCAGTGAAATTTTCCCTCACCTTGGGGCCTGCATGGACGACCTCTGTGTGATTCGTTCGATGCACACGAATATACCGAATCATGAGCCGTCGCTGTTGATGATGACCAGCGGGGAAACACAGCCCACACGTCCTTCGATGGGGTCATGGCTGCTGTACGGACTGGGCACGGAGAATCAGAATCTGCCTGGCTTTGTGGTGTTGTGTCCGGGCAAGCC
>JALQWE010000584.1 GCA_023258825.1 Planctomycetaceae bacterium
ACTGGTGGCGGAACAGTGTCGTGCACAGACGGCGGCCGGCGTTCAGTCGCTCAAGGCTGCTCGCGGGGTTGTCCCGCACCTCGCGGCGATTCTTGCGGGAAATGATCCTGCCAGTCAGGTGTATGTGCGTAACAAGGAACGGGCCTGCGAAAAAGCGGGGATGCAGAGCACGCTGCATCGGCTTCCCGAGGACGTCAGTCAGCAGCAATTGATCGCGCTGATTCAGCAGTTGAATCAGGATGTCAACGTGCACGGAATTCTGGTGCAGCTGCCTTTGCCTCGACATCTGAATACGACGGAGGTGCTGGATGCGGTGCATCCACTGAAGGATGTGGATGCGTTTCATCCCGAAAACGTGGGCCTGATGCTGCAGGGGCGACCGCGATTCCTGCCTTGTACTCCTGCTGGCGTGATGCAGTTGCTGCGTGCAGGCAGTACGGCGATTGCCGGAAAACATGCTGTGGTGCTTGGACGCAGTGATATCGTAGGCAAGCCGATGGCCGCGTTGTTGCTGCAGAAAGGGGCTGATGCCACCGTTACGCTCTGTCACAGCCGCACGCCGGACATTGCCGGGTTCTGTCGGCAGGCGGACATTCTTGTGGCGGCTGTCGGCATTCCTGAATTCGTGCAGGGCGACTGGGTGAAGCCGGGCGCGGTTGTCATCGATGTCGGGATCAATCGTGTGGGCGATCGGTTGGTGGGGGATGTCGAAGATTCCGGGGCGAGTGAGCGAGCTTCGGCGATCACACCGGTCCCCGGTGGCGTGGGCCCGATGACGATCGCCATGCTGCTCCAGAATACCCTGAAAGCGGCCGAACTGCAGACTGGTTGAGTCATCCCCGGGGCTTGCCCTCGTATGGCGATACGATGTTCACAGGGGAGATCAGCGTCGCATGTATCCTGACGGCTGCGACGCGTCTCCAAAAGGCAAGCGGTGCGGCGTCAGTCCACCGAGACCGAAACTTTGAACTGAACATCAACGAACACAGGCGTCGTGGAGGGCTGACCACCCACGGCTCGACGGTGTGCGGAAGAGCGGTGGAAGCGCGTTTCGGCGGAGCGAAACGCGAATACTTTCTGCATGAACACCGTTTCGCCATCCACGGGAGCCCTGTCATCGGATTGGCGAACTTCCATTGGTCAGGCGGTGCTGGTAAGTTTCGACAACAACTGCCGTCTTCCGGCGTCAGGCGAATTCTTCGGCGTCGGTTGCCGTGTCGGAATTCCGCGTGGCCGTCAGCATGGGGCCTGATCTTCTGCATGTTGCCTGTGAGCCTGTGTTGAGCGGAATCACGCAACGGTCAATTGTTGATCCCAGCTCGTTTGTAACGGTCGCCGCAGAAACGGCTCCTGTCCTGTCCCTTGAACTCTGACTTTTCCTGCCATCTGTTAAAGGTCTCAGCATGTCTCTCGATCCCTCCTCGCTGCATATTCTGGCGCTGCATGCTCATCCGGATGATATTGAGTTTCAGTGTGCGGGAACGCTGCTGCGACTGCGGCAGCTGGGATGTCGAATTTCTGTGGCCACGATGACTCCGGGTGATGGTGGCAGTGCTGAGCATTCGGCCGAAGAGATTGCTCGAATTCGTCGCGGGGAAGCGGCAGCCGCTGCAGAGATTCTGCAGGCGCAGTACACGTGTCTTGAGTTTCGTGATCTGTCGATTGTGTTTGACAACGACAGTCGTCGGCGGATGACGGAGTTTTTGCGACGGACGGCGGCAGACATCATCCTGACAGCTCCGCCTGTCGACTACATGCATGATCATGAAATCACCAGCGCGCTGGTACGGGACGCCTGCTTCAATGCCTCGGTGCCCAACTATCGGACCGGGCAGTGGGACCCCGCGCCTGCCACAAAGAAGATTCCGTGGCTGTATTACGTGGACCCGGTCGAGGGCACCGATCATTTTGGACAGCGGCAGCCGACAGATTTTATCGTGGACGTGTCTGAACAATTTGAACAGAAGCTGCAGTCGCTGGCCTGCCACGCCAGTCAGCGGGAATGGCTGCGACGTCAGCACGGCATGGACGAGTACACTGAAGCCTGTCGTCGCTGGAGCAGTGCGCGTGGTGCCGAGGCTGGTGTCCGGTTTGGAGAAGGGTTTCGCCAGTACAAGGGCCATCCGCATCCCGTTTCGAATGCGCTGCAGGAACTGCTGGGCGCAGCCGTGCATCCGACTCGCGGCTGACACAGAACATGGCAATCTGAGGTCCGGGTTCTGCCGGCAGAGTCATTGAATTCAATCCGCGTTGTGACCCATTTCAAGAGAGCGTGTGATGTCGCGCCAGGATCAGTTTCTGGATGTGATTGATCGGGACGAAGCGCAGCGGCGATTTCATGCGGCCATGGATCTTTCGCCGCTTGGAACGGAATGTGTCCCGTTGTCGCTGGCGCTTGGTCGAGTGCTCAGCACCACAGTCAGTGCTGCCGTCGATGTGCCGGCGTTTGACCGCTCCAATTTCGATGGCTATGCCGTTCGTGCAGAAGACACCAGCGGCGCCACAGAACTGCAGCCTCGTCCCCTGCAGCTACTGCCTGAACGGATTGAAGCCGGGCGAGTGCCTGAACTGGAAGTTCTGTCCGGCCAGGCGGTGGTGATTGCGACCGGGGGGATGGTGCCGCGCGGCGCAGACGCTGTGGTGATGGTGGAGTCTGCGGACGAGCAATCCGGTAAGGTACTGGTTCGCCGGAGTGTGTCCCCGGGAACCGGAATCTCCTATGCGGGGACCGACATCTCGATTGGTGAAGTGGTGCTGCGCCCGGGGGCTGTGCTGACCAGTCGCGAAACCGGAGTATTGGCTGCCATCGGTGAAACTCACATTTCCCGGGATGCTCAGCGTTCTTCGAAGTTGTTCATTGCGTGCACGATAGGCGAAAGATGTTGCGGAAAGTGCAGCACTCACGATATCAACAAACAGTTCAGCGAGCACGACCGTTTTGCTGGATTGTCTGCTCAACATTGGCTGCAAACCAGT
>JALQWE010000585.1 GCA_023258825.1 Planctomycetaceae bacterium
GATGTCCATGATGCGTTCGACCTCGACCAGGTGGTTGGCCTTGAGGGTGCTGCCGGTGGACACCAGGTCCACGATGGCGTCAGCCAGACCCGTCAGGGGTGCCAGCTCCATGCTGCCGTAGAGCTTGATCAGGTCAACGTGCACGCCTTTTTCGGCAAAGAAGTCACGGGCGATCGTGGTGTATTTGGTGGCCACGCGCAGGCGCGAACCGGTACGCACCTGGGCAGCGTAGTCGTAGTCGGCACGCACCGCCACGCTCATGCGGCATTTGGCAATGCGCAGGTCCAGCGGCTGGTACAGGCCCTGACCGCCATGCTCAATGAGCGTGTCCAGGCCCGTCACGCCCAGGTCGGCGCCGCCGTATTCCACATAGGTGGGCACGTCGGTGGCGCGCACCAGCACCACGCGCACTTCGGGCTGGTTGGTGGGCAAGATCAGCTTGCGGGACTTTTCGGGGTCTTCCAGCACCTCGATGCCCGCGGCCTGCAAGAGCGGCAGGGTTTCGTCAAAGATACGTCCTTTGGACAGGGCCAGTGTGATCATGTGCGTGCGCCTCAGGCAATGCGTTCGATGTCGGCGCCCAGGGCGCGCAGTTTGACTTCCATGCGGTCATAACCGCGGTCCAGGTGGTAGATGCGATCGACCAGGGTCTCACCTTCCGCGACCAAGCCCGCGATCACCAGGCTGGCCGAGGCGCGCAGGTCGGTCGCCATGACGGTGGCGCCCTGCAGGCGCTCCACCCCGTCCCAACGGGACCACATCATTCCAATTTTCAATTCCCCCACGATAGTTTTTTCGACATCACGCGTCTCCTTGCAGACTTCTCAGAATACACCCACAACCTTCACCCCCGAAAACTCATTGACTGGGTAACGACACCACCTGACGGCCCACTAAAGTCCCCCGAAAACCCGTTAATTCGTTCCGGTCTGTTTTCCAACCCGAATCCTTCCTGCCCCATCCGGCACCGTTCGGCCTGACGGTCTTCCAGGTCTGAGCCGTTCCCATGACTCGGCGCAATCCGCTGATCCTGCTCCTCTGCCTGCTGACGGCATTCGCCTGCCAACAGCCTGTGGCACTGCACGCACAATCCCCCGTAGTCCCTCCACAGTCCAGTTCCAACACAGAAAACACCAACACCCCGACCGCCACCGTCGAACAACTTGTGAACCGGCTCAATTCCCCGGTGTTTTCCATTCGCCAGGCAGCGTCGGCTGCGCTGATGAAACTGGACGAATCCCATGGGGAATCTCTCCGCAATGCCCGCAGCACAAGCACCGGTGAAGTCGCGCTGCGGCTCTCCCGAGTTCTCGATGCCCTGTCCACGCGCTGGTTCCAGCAGCACCTGACGTCTCTCGAAGACCAGCCCACAACCGATAACGCAGACGCATTCGTCGACTGGTTCCGCTTTCAGTCGCTCGCACAGAACAATGACGACGCACTCCAACTCTTCCCCCAACTCCTCCACAGCGAACCCGCACTCTTCACCGCCCGGCAGTATCAACCCGACACACTTTCCGCACTCCTCGAAAGTCGAGCCACCGCGTTTGCGGCTCTCTGCAACGGTCGAGAAGATCAACCATTCCCGGCCAACTCCGCCATGGCTCTGATGCTGATCGCCAGTGACCCGAACGTCAGACTGCTTCGCGCGACCTCAACCGCCATCTCGTCCTGCCTTGATGACCCCCGCTTTCACCAACTCGTCGAACACGGTGTCCACGCACCACTCGTCCGCAACCTGCTCGCCACATGGTTCGAACGCCCCGGCATCAGTCCCGACCGTCCACTGATGTTCGCCACTCAACACCGCCTCGATTCCGGGCGACCTCTTGCTGTCCGAGTCCTGCAGTCCCAACCCCGAGGTGCCCGCGGGTTCCACGCACTCATGTGCCTCGCCGCACTCAATAGTCAACAGGATCTGCCGCTCATCGAATCACTCCTCGATGCCCCCTCGCCCATCTGGCCCCCCAAAAACGCCCCCTCAATACCGGGCCCAGACAATCGCCAGCTTGCGTCCACATGGCAGGTCCAACTCGGCGACGCCGCGCTTCTCGCCGCTCTGCATCTTCGCAATGCCATCGCCACATTCCCCGATCTGAAACCCATCCCCTCAGACGTGACCCTGTATCGACTCGATTCCATCGGCTTCGAATCGGAGGAGCTGCGGAAAAAAGCCCGCACCGCCTACAAATCAGGATTTCCGTCTGCCGCAGTGCCTACGCCTGGCGATCCTAACCGGCTGCCCCAGTGATCGTCCTGAGCACTTCAATCAGACGCTCACTCATCCGTTCCAACACCTCCACTCCCGCCAGCAGGACGGGATGATGCAGCACCAGCAGTCGTTGCCCCAACTCTGCGGACTGATCCAGGGCCCCCGCACTCCGATATCGCGATCGCGCATGGATGGTCTGCAGAGCCGCGAAGCCGGACGCCAAAGGAATTCCCGCAACCTCGCAGGCCGACACAATCGTCTCCCGCAATTCCGCCGGGAACTCGTCCGTCACCCGAAACGCGACTTTGTAGTACGCGGCTGCATTCAATTGCCCCTGAACCGTCTCTGCCTCCACCCCGGCCTGCGCCACATCCCCCACACTCAGCAGCGACAAGACCCGCTGGTCCCTCAATTTGCTCCGCAGCATGTCCACACTGGCTGCTCGCTGCCGATTTCGCACGTCCAATTGTCTCAGTTGCGGCAGGACCACAGCCGCCTGCATCTCTGAGAGTGGATACGCCTCATTGCCTCGCTGATTGTACAGGGCGATTCGCTGGGCCAGCACTCGGCTGCATGTCAGTATCACGCCGCCCCGGCCCGCCGTCAGCAACTTACTGCCACCAAAACTCAACACGCCCAGATCACCCCACGCCCCCGCTCTCCGACCATCCACCATAGCGCCGGGGTTCTGACAGGCGTCCTCAATCAGCACCAAACCACGCGAATCACAAAACTCCCGCAGCACCCGCATCGGTACCATCAAT
>JALQWE010000586.1 GCA_023258825.1 Planctomycetaceae bacterium
TGGTTTGGCATGATGCGACACCGCACTGATTTATGGAATCGTCCTCCATCCAGGAAGATGCCCGTGCAAGGTCGTTCATCGCTGTCTTTTGTTGCCCTCGTTTGTTTTGTGTTCGTCATGCCGTTGCTCGCGCCCCCGGCAGTGGCGCAATCCCCTGAATTGCCAAAGGAGCTCATCAACAGCATCGGAATGAAACTGGTACTGATCCCTGCTGGTACCTTCATGATGGGCTCACCGGCCGAGGAGCCTCGCCGTTTCCGTGACGAATCTGAACATCAGGTGACTCTCACAAAGCGTTTCTACATGGGCTGCACCGAGGTGACTCAGGGACAGTGGAAGAAGGTCATGGGCACCGAGCCGTGGAGGGGAAAAGACTCTGTTGAGGAAGGCGATGACTTTCCGGCTGTGCATACCGTGTGGGACGAAGCCGTCGAATTCTGCAGGAAGCTGAGCGAACAGGAGACCAGAGTCTATCGGTTGCCGACGGAAGCGGAGTGGGAATACGCGTGTCGAGGTGGCACCACGACAGCGTTCAGTTCCGGGGCTGATGAAGCAGATCTCGTCAACTATGCGTGGTACAACCGAAACGCATGGAATGTCGGCGAGAAATTTCCGCATCGTGTCGCGCAGAAGCGGCCGAATCCGTTTGGTTTATACGACATGCACGGGAATGTCCGGGAATGGTGCAGTGACTGGTACAGCAGGTACCCAACCCGCTCACTCACCGATCCTTCCGGACCAAGGGCAGGAACTGTGCGTGTGTTGCGCGGCGGTACCTACCGCAGCGAGCCGCGACTTGTCCGCAGTGCGGCCCGTGGATACTGCAATCCGCAGGACCCCAATTGCGTCTTCGGATTCCGTTTGGTGTTGGAGTAGTGCTGGCTGCGGACGCGACGCTGACATTCAGACTCCATCCTGTGAGCCTTGTGTACGATTCCCGCGGTTCGCGTGATCCGCACTTTTGCAGCTTGCCGGGCCCCTGTCAGACAACCCAAGATGTCCCGGTCCCGGCCTGACGTGGCCGCAAGACGCCTCGGGCTTTTCCGGGCAGAACATTCGCGGGAACAACTCCACATCGAGATCGCCGAACTTCAGAACCATCGACTCAGGTGGGACTTCGCCCAACCAAACGAAACACGGCCGGAGGTCGTCGCAGCGGCGATGTCTTTCGGACGCCGAGTAGACATCCCAGTGGACCCACCAGTGGACCCGCAGGCGTGCGACACTGGCAAAACCGGGGCAAACCCCAAAAAAAGAGCCCGGAAAAACTCAGTGTTTTTCCGGGCTCTGCTGAAATCTTCGCGGGTGTTCGCGAAGCCGAAGTGCTCCGACAAGGATTCGAACCTTGGACCTACTGATTAAGAGTCAGTTGCTCTACCAACTGAGCTATCGGAGCGGCGAGGTGGAATCATATCCGTGAGCCGCGCTGGTGCAAATGGTTCCGCGGGTTTTGTTCCAAAATGGAAAATTTCCGCGTTTCTGAACCGTTTGCGAGGTTCGATTGGGAAAGCTGCACAGTCCTGCAGGCAGAAAATACTCTGCAGGACTTTTCAGCCCCCCACGCTCTCGCCCCCCGGCCCTCTTCGCTATTCAGGTTTTTCAAGGCGATACAGATGAGTATCCGTTCGCAGAAAGATCGAGCGGTCGACAAAGGCTGGGGTGGCCAGAGTCCTGCCTTCGAGGGTATTGGTGGAGACCAGTCGGTATTCCGTCCCCGGCTGAAGAACAGTCATCGTGCCCGCTTCATCCAGGAAGAACAGGTGGCCGTCCGCCAGTGTGGGAGATGCCGAAAAGTTGCCGCCAAGCCGCTCCTGCCAGTGCTGTTCACCGGTGGCTGCGTTCAGGCAGGTCGCAATGCCGTTGTCACTGACCAGATAAAGTTCACTGCCCACGACGATCGGGGAGGGGTTGAGTGGTGCCGCTTTTTTCAGATTCCACGCCTGATGCGTCGCGGTCACGTCGCCCTTCCCATCGGTGCGCACCGCAAAGAACTCGGGCCGGTCATAGCCGGAACTGATAAACACAAGCCCCTCTGCAACGACGGGCCGCGGCACGTTGGAGTAGCCGTCGTAGCTGAACCACCAGTATTCGTCACCAGTCTCCGGATTGTACGCGACCAGACTGTCGCTGCCGCAACTGAGCAGCTGGGTGGTGCCGCCAATCGTCGTCAGAAGCGGTGTGCTGTAGGCCATCGGCACGTTGGATTTGCCCGTACGACGCGCTTCGCTGATGTGCTGCCGGTCCTTTTTCCAGCGAATTTCTCCCGTGAGTTTCTCAAAGGCCACCACAAACTGAATGTCCGATCCGTCACAGTTGAGGATCAGCAGATCTTTGTGAACAACCGGCGAACCACCCGGGCCGTGACGATGGTCGTATTTCAGCGAATTGTTCTTCCACACCAGCGTGCCATCGTTTTTCAGACAGGCCGTTCCATGCGCACCAAAGTGCACGTAAACGTAATCGCCGTCGATCACGGGTGTTGGTGAGGCATGGCTGTTCTTGCTGTGAATCGGTCCTGGATCCGCCAGTTCAAAAACAGAGATGTCATGAAGCTGCTTCCCTGTGTTGCGGTCAAAGGCAAGAGCCCGCAGTGTGCGGCCTTCGTCCGTGGCCGTCGTCAACCAGATCTGTTCGCCCTGAATTGAGGGTGATGACCATCCGGAACCGGGGACTTCCACCTTCCAGCGAACATTCTCCGTTTCGCTCCAGCGCAGCGGAAGATCGGTGGCTGTGGAGTGCCCCTGGCCGCCCGGACCGCGAAACTGCGGCCAGTCCGATGCCGTGACGGGCAGCGCCAACCCCAGCACGGCGAGCCCGATGGACAGTGCATAGTTCATAAGCCGTCTCCGGAAAACAACAGGTGTTGAAAGAAGTCATCCTGAGAAACCAAACGGCAGAATGCAAGTGATTCGCGGGGGGAATCAAAATTCGCTGTTTCCCGCCAGCAAACTTCCTCCCTACAATGCCGGGGTTG
>JALQWE010000587.1 GCA_023258825.1 Planctomycetaceae bacterium
GCCAGCAAAGCCACGAGTTCCAGCGGCCCCGACTGAACTTTTCCGAAACTCACCCGGCCCGTCAGACTCGTGGCAGGTGCTCCCGTCCGGCCTGCTGTATCGCACCTACCTCGCTGGTCCCAAAGAACCACGCCTGCAGTACCTTTCTCAATACGACGTCAAAAACAAGCGACAGGTCGCAGATGCTGTGCTCGGGGGCCGAGTCGGGCTGCTGCGAAAAAGTTCAGGCGTGGCGAATGATCCAGACGCGTTCCAGCTGGATGTCGACGGTGCCGTGTTCGCCCGCGTCCTCCCCGAGGAACCCAGCACGATGCTCGAAGGTTCCGATTACCGAGTTGGTTTGGCGGGAACCTGGAAACAGGACCAACTAGCATGGAAGTTCGGCTACTGCCACATCAGCAGCCACATTGGTGACGAATTCCTGCTCGCCTACCCAGCCACACCACGCATGAACTACGTGCGAGACTCCGTTATCGCGGGTGTGAGTTATGACGTCCTCACCGCCAGCCGCATCTACGCCGAAGCGGGGTATGCCATTGGCATCTCCGGTGGAGCCGAACCGTTTGAACTGCAGCTCGGCAGCGAATGGACACCTCGCGCACGTGGAAGACAGGGTGCCCCCTTTGCTGCCGTTAACGCCCAGTTTCGCGAGGAACAGGGAACACGAGCCGGTCTGAACACCAGCACTGGCTGGGGCTGGGAAGGCGCACGTACCGGTCATCGCCTTCGCATCGGAGCCAATTACTACAACGGGCCCGCCCTCCAATACTCATTCGCTGAGCGCTGGGAGAGCCTGGTTGGGGGCGGCATTTGGCTGGATTTCTGAGCCACCCGTCGCCTGAATACCGCCCCTGTCGTCCGGAGTGATCAGCAAGCAAGCCTGCTACCAGAGGACAATTGCCCGCCCCGGACCAGCATGACACCCCTGCAACCGAATCGGGGCAAACAGGAAGTAACTTCCCGGGTGAACACTTGCCAGATTGAACAGGAACTCCACTGCCACCATATCGGCAGTTCCCAGCGCCCAGTAGGTCATTGCCGCACGCCGCGGTTCCACGCCCCCCAGGTCCGGTGCATCAGTCGCAACGCAGCGAATGCCACGCTTCTGCAGATACTGAATTGCGTCTGGTCCCGGAGCTGGCCAACCTTCTGATTTTCCCGCAAGCGGATCTGCCCAGACACCTTTGTCCTCAGGCGCCGGCTTCAGATGCCGATCCAGGTGTCCTGTTCGGAAAATCACAATCTGTCCCGGCTTGAACTCACCGTTTCTCTTTTCATCCGCCTGCAGCAGATCCACCGTGATCTCCGGGGAACGCGGCACTTCCGAGACCGGCAGACTTCCCACCAGGTCCCGCACATCCACAACTCGCGCATCGCCACAGGTCCAGTCCAGCGGCACCTTCTCGGTCGTGCGGTCGCTGACTCCCCGCTTTCCATACCGAGCCTCATAGTCGGCCAGCCACCCGCGAACTTCCGGCGCGTAGTCCACTTCGACTCCGGCCGGCGGTAGAGCAAATGACGGGGGAATCAGATGAGTCCCTGCGGTGGCGTCCATCAGATGCGTGTGATGCCACAAGTCCAGATCCGGTGAATACAGGAAGTCCACCTTCACATACACCTGGCGGTGCCGACCTGTTTTCGCCCCCGGATTTGTGATCGGATACCTCATATCAAGAACGGGAGAAAGATCAGCAGCACGCTTATTCTTCGCCGCGTCAATCAACCGCGCCGGCAAACTTCCACCCGTCACAGCGATTGCTCTGGCCTCCGCATACATCCCGCCTGCGTGGCGAGGAGAAAGCATCACGTAGTAAGCACCTGTCGGCGGCAACTGTGACAGACCAGTGGCCCCCTCCGTCCAGATCATGCCATGGCGAAGCCCGGCATAGTGCGTCGGTTCAGCCAAAGTCGGCAGCGGCCCCATGCTGGCACTGTCAGTCCCCAGAGTCCGAACACCCCGGGCAGCCAGAAACTCCATGGTTTCCGGCCCCGGATCCGGATATCCCGGGGCAAGTCGGTCCACCACGTCCGCGATATACCGATGCCCCTCAGGAAACGGCCGATAGTAGCGGTCCGAGTAATCACTGCGGAACAGAACCACATCGCCAAATCCAACCCGGCGATGCTTCGCCTCAAACGACTCAATATCCCGAGGCATGACCAGCGGACTGACTCCATTCGGCGCCTGATCCAGCAGATGACGTACATCCACAATGCACGCCTCGCCACCGAACTGCCACGCCTCAATCGTCTCTGTAAACGCGGTTCCATAGGGCCCCGACTTTTCACGCTTCAATTCCGGGCGTACCACGGAATGTGGAGGCACGTCCAGCTGAGTCCCCGTGTTGCCGTCCATCAGCAGCACATCGATGTTGTACACACTGCCGGATCCCACCCGTTGCTCATGAATCAACTGAAATCGGGGAAACGGATGCGTTGGCCACGTCGCCGGATACTCCGCACCAACAAGCAGGGAACAATCCACAAACCGAGTCCCCGGGTCCTGCTGGGCCGGCAACATCCGCGAGGAAAGTATCATCGCGATTGTCGTGATCAGCGGCAGCCCCCTCACCGCCGCGCGGCGACCACAGGCAAACAGCCCTGGCGAACAGAACGGCCAAACACAGCCGGCAATGGACACGTCACAAAAAAAGGCCTTCGGCATCGTTCTCTCCGGAAAACAGTGGGGTGGAATCAATTCTGATCATCGAAAAAAGACGCAGGGAAAACAAGAGACCACCGTACCGGGAATCTGCAGAACCCAACCACCGCCCGATCGAAACTCCCCAGCGACTCCCACAAGGGACACACCACCGAACACTCAGTCTCGTCCAAAAGGTGCCCACCCACAAGGTGCCACCCACCTTTTAGAAGAGGCCACCTTTGCCCTCACAACAAAAGGAAACGAGAAATGTCCGTCAATTACGGTTCCAAGCGTGTCGTCACGGGCGCGCACTAC
>JALQWE010000588.1 GCA_023258825.1 Planctomycetaceae bacterium
CGCAGCGTCCCCGGCGGAGATCCGGTTCGACAATTCCTTCTCGTCGTTGGCCGTCAGCAACGCGGTCTCGTTGATTTCGCGGAGATAGGTTTCGAGCGGGGTCTGCAATCGCGAAGCAACGCGTTTTTTCTTCGTCGTCTGTGTCATGTCTTTGGACCTGAGCAGGAATCAGCACGGCAACGGTAATGCCCTGTTTATCGTCGGCAATTTTCGCCGCATGCAGTGGCCGGTCGGCAGAAAACGCCGGAAAAACAGTCTGCTCAGATTTCGACGTTCCAGTCGGCTCACTCAACGGATTCCGCGCAACCCACAGGACCAGCAGAATGCAGAACGGTGTCACAGTTTCACACGGGGACCTGTCCCCGGACTGCACTCCAGGCAATCTGCACAAAAGTCGAATCCACTCGCTGCGATGCCTCGATCGCGCGGGGTATTGCAGCTTCAGCCGTTTGCCCCATGTCCACCACATGTGGACGCCGCGGCGGCCTCCTGAGGTCCGTGCACAACGCTCTCGCACCGGGAGAGCTGAAATGTTTCGCGCGTCTTTGAAACAGGGACCCGGTCCCTCGAAAAGTTCCCTTTGCGTGGGCTTTATTCGAGAACATCGTCGACAGCCGACAGACACTGCCAAGTTGTCGCGCATTCCAACCGCGCATGAAAAAACCCGGTTGCCATAGCAACCGGGTTTTCAGATTCAGATGCTGACACGAGATCCTTTATGGACTGACAGCTTTTTCCAGCTCTTCCACGCGATTGGTCAGGTCGGAAAGTTCCTTGCTCAATTCTTCGTTCTGATTCTGTGCCTGACGCGCTGCACTTTCTGCGTCCTGTGCGTCATTTCTCGCGGAAATCCCGATGACCAGGGCTGCCGCCGCCACGCCCGCATACACCAGCATCGGCAGGTTGAACGCCCCGAACTGGCCACGAACAAGAGTGCTGTCGCTGACCACTGCCGGGGTGTTCACGGCTGATGGAGGAGCCGTTTCAGGCAGCCAGAGTCGACAAACAGTGGCTCCATTCCGAGTCACCAGTGAGTGCTGACCGGCTCGCAGCCCGGAAATCGCCACAAGTCCCTTCTCGTTGCTGAATCCTGATGCAATCGGTTGCCCACGAAACTCGACGACGACTTCTTCGTCAGCCATCGGCTTTCCCTGAAGATCGACAACACGAGTCACCAGAACCCCACCCTCCCGGAGACGCACATCCTGAGTCGCCACCGGTGTGGGATCAACGGCGGCCGCAATCGGTCCCTGAAACAGTACCGCTGCAGCAAGAAGTGAAACCAGAATTCCTCGAGATGTGGTGCGGACAGCAGTCATGTATCTAATCCTTCAGATCAACGGACAGAGATTTCTGCGACACCACGGCCGAGACTGCGGGGTGTCGTCTGTGTTTCTTTCCTTAAACCCTGCGAGAAACGGTGTCCTGGCGGTACCCCGGACACGTTCACTGCTCACTTGAGTCGAAAGTTACGACAAAACTCATTTTTCTGAAATAGGAGTTTGCACGGGAAATCAAACCGGGATTTTCTGCTTCAGCAAACTGGCTGAATGCCCCCGGCGCCTCGCCCCGGTAGATCAGATTGAGATACTGCTGCAACAGGTTGCGAGACTGACGTGAGTCATTGATCAGAAAGCTGACCCACGCCCAACTGTCACGATAGGAGTCAGCCGTCATCGCGTCTGCCGATGGCAATGCTTCCAGAGTGCGAATCGATGGCGTGATTCCAAATCGAGCCTTCCATTTGACGGAGTCGCGTCGTGAGGAATCGCGACGCTGCTGCTCATCCTCCTCGAAGTATTCCGCCAATCCCTCATCCAGCCAGAGCGGGCAGAATTGCAGCTGCTGGTGAATCCGGACGTGCACCATCTCATGCCTCAGGTCCGTCATCAGCGTACGACTTCGCCAGGCATAAATCTGGCTGACGCCACCATTTCGGAAGAAGATCGCCCGCCTGTTTTTCGCCTGCGGAATGGTCGCGGCGAGATAATTCACGTAGTGCGCGTGGCTGGAGAACAAAATGACCTCCACCGACTCGTCAGATCCTGAAAGTCCAACCGTCGAGTCCAGCTCTTCGGTTACCCGGTCGAGGACTTTCCAGATTCCCGGGACGTCGACAGAGAACTCGGAATACAGCTTGAGCGACCCACGCGTCTCTTCAACGACCCACTGAGAAGTCTGCTGGGCGGCGGTCTGCAAAGACGCTGAAGTTAGTGCCATCATCAGCATCAGAAATCTTGCAATTCTCACAGCATTTCCCTGCCGTTCTCAGCACATCTCCGGAGTTCAGCGTTGTTCTCGCCACCAATCCGATCCAGTGTTCTGCCCCTCGAAGCGGCACTTGAAAGCTGGATCCCGGATTCTTCAGCGTGGCCTGCGTTGGACCGCTGACAGACGACGCAGCACTCTGTAGAACCCTTGAAAATCTCAAACTCAGTGAATACTTCTGCGGCGAACTTCGGCAAATAGTGCCGAATAACACCGGAATGCGTCAACACCAGTTTTCACCCGCACGTATATGAGCCGATGCGGCTCTGGCCAGACAGCGGAAGCACTGGGCCAGTTGGGCGAAGCCCGCAAGTCAGGTCTTCCCGGCCGCTTCCTTGTGAGTTTTCAGGAAGCAGGGAACTGGCAGAGGAACGATAAGCCGGGTTTTGTCGCGGGTGTTCATTTCTCTGGGATACAGATTACTCTGTAACTCGTGCAGCCGACCCGAAGGTTGACGAATCGGACAGATTCGCCGCCGCCGAAACGACGATCCCTTCTGCTTGGCCTTGCTCCCGATGGGGTTTACCCAGCCAGCCGGTCGCCCGGACTGCTGGTGCGCTCTTACCGCACCGTTTCACCCTTACCACGACACTGACATCCGAGACAACGCCTCGAATGTCAACCGTTCGGCGGTTTGCTTTCTGTTGCACTTTCCCGATCCTCGCGGACGGTGGGCGTTACCCACCACC
>JALQWE010000589.1 GCA_023258825.1 Planctomycetaceae bacterium
ATGGGAGCAACGTGTCGGGAGAAGGACACGAACCGTCCCAGTGGTTCCAGAGCATTTTCTGCCTGGCGTCGGGCGAGAAGCGTTTCAGTGCCGACTATTTTCAATTCGGCTTCCAGTTTCTGCAGGGAAGGTTCCAACCCGATCAATTGAGCGTTCAGAGTCTTCTGCCATTGCTCACCGTCGGCTTTGAGCGACTTGAGTTCGGTCTCTTTGGTATTCGCGGCGGCGATGGCGTCGCTGGCGGCTTTGTGAGCAGCGCGAGCCGGTTCGGCAGCCGCATTTGCGGCGACCAGTTCAGCCGTTTTCTTTTCAATTTCGGCTTTGGCCGCAACCAGCTGCTGGTTGTGTTGATCGCGCGTGGCGGTGAGCCCGGTGACAAGTGCCTGAACGTTGGCCGTGGCCGGGGCGAAGTCTGCGATGGCCTTTTCAAGCCCCTGAATGGCGGCGGCAGAATCCACTCCGGTCAGCTTTGCTGCTTCCCGCAGGGTGCTGAGTGATTTTTCGAGCGATGCGGTGGAGCGAAGAATGCGTTCGCGGGATTCATTGGCGTTGACCAGCCGGGCCTCGTCTTCGGCCAGCGCTGTGACCAGTCCATTCATGGTGACCGTCGCGGCATCCACGGCGGCTTTGGCAGTCGTGACTGCGTTCTCAGGACCTTCCAGAGCGGCTTTGGTTTCGTTGAATTTCTTGTCCAGTTCCGGACGCTGCGCGGTGATTGCCGCCAACTGCTGTTCCGCTTCTGTGGACTTGCTGCGCCATTCGACGGAAGACTTACGCAAACCGGCGAGCTGCGTTTGCAGTTGTTTTCTGGCGTCCAGCATTTCGTTGTGTCGAGCCGTCGCGCGGTCTGCGGTGGCGACGAGTGCGTCAGCGGCTTCATGCTGAGGCAGCTCGGCGGTCAGAGTGGCGATGATTTGATCCACTTCGGCCACGCGACCGGTCAGCTTCTCCAGTTCTGCCTTCTCTGTGGCAAGGCGAGTTTCTGTCGCTTGCAGTTGCTGTTCCAGTTCCTGCAGTCGCTGCTGGGAGACAGCCACCGCGCCTTCGCGCAGAGTGAGCTCTTTTGTGGTGGACTGTTTTTCGCGGACAGACTGTTCCAGACGCTGCCGAATTGCAGCCGCACCCCCGACCGGAGGATCCGCCACTGCGAAGAGACTGTTTGTCACCATCAGTGCGACGGCAACGGCAGATGACAGGATGGAAGTCAGGCGGGAACGAGGCATGGGAAATCCTCTGGACAATATGGCGGGGTTGTGGGGATCGTGGATGTGCTACCGCATAGCGGGAAGCAGATCCGGCTTTGGTCCGGCGGAAGCAGGATCCCTCGGCCCCGAGCCTGTCACAGAGTTGTGAGCTGCAGAATTCCGTCGCAGGGCACGGCGAAATCGCCGGTGGTCGCGAGGTGGAAGCAGCCAACACTCAGGGCATGAATTGGGAACGGAAGGGGCTTCGTCCGGAGGTCGTCAGAAACGATGCAATTTTCCAACATCGTAGGATTCAACCTCTTTCGGCAGATGTCAAGCATCCCGTAACCCTCAAACTTTGCCATTTGCGAAAACACCCGGTCCGAAAGGACTGCAGCGGTGCTGAAATCCGCGCATAAAGAAAGCTCGGAATGATCAGTACATTCCGAGCTTTCATGGTATGTGTTGCGCAGGAGACTGCACCGGCTATTCGCGAAACGGGTAGCCTAGCCCTTGCGGTGCCGAATTCGGGATCGCATTTTTCGTTTCTTGCGACCAATCTTTCGTCGACCCTTACCCGTCTTCTTCGTGCCCATGAGCCAGTGATCTCCACGTGAAATTCTGAAAGTTGGTCCGGAAAAACGTGAGAGGATAGCAATCCTTCAAAACCGGATCAAATCACGATTGGATCGGATTTTCAATCTCGGGCCAGATCGGCACCAAAAAACCGAAAAAACCGTGAAAACAAGTTCCCATTTTCTCTGAAAAATCCAGCTTCAACCCCGGTGACCGGTCCGATTCCGGCGTTTTCGGGCCGTAATCGTGAGCCAGGCAGCCTGCCGCAAAGGCGGTTGAGTTGTGCCGTGGTGAGGCCGTTGCGGGGTGCGCAGCGCTGCTTTTGATACTCGTTTCTGCAGGCACTTCCGCTTGACTGAATTCTTACGTTTCCTGCCGAGTTATAGCAGCTCCACATCCGCTTCGTCTACAACCATCGAGGCGCCCTGCTGCATAAAGTTGACCATCACGGTCAGCCGGTGTGCGGAGTTGACACGGGTCACCGTTCCTCGCAGTCCTGCCATAGCACCGCGGGTCATCACGGCAGTGCGCCCGACGACCGGGCGGGGTTCAGGCCGCACTTCGGTCCCTTTCTCCAGCAGCAGGCGAATCTGCTGAAGATCGGCGACCAGTTCCTCGGGCATCGTAACCGGTAGACAGCGGGACACGCACCCGGTGGAGACTGTTTCGTGCCGATCCACTTCGTCGCCGCGGACAAAGACGTAGCCCGCAAACAGGGGAACCCAGCTGGTCCGAATCCGGCCCTGAGGTGAACGGGTGCGTTGAGCGACCGTGGGGCCATAAAACGCGATTTTCTGCTGTCGGAGCTTGCGCATCAGCTCCTTTTCCCGCCGTGCCATGGTGTACATCGCAAACCAGTGTTCGTCTGCGGGTGTCACGATGGAGGCGGTCAACAGATCCTCCGGGTACAGATCTGGTTCTCTGGCAAGTATCGGCATAGGTGCTCTGCAGGTTTGTATAACTGGCGACAGGAAAACTCAGGACCAGCACGGGTGCTCGGGCAGTTCTCAATCGTTCGCGTGGATTGTGGTTCAAATCAAGCGTTTACTTGCTGTTTCCATTCCATAGACCAGCGTAAAGACGACAGGACTCGGGGAAGGACCTCGGAGATCAGAGTTGTCTGAGGGTCTTCCCGAGGTGTTGTTAAGAGGTACCTGCCTCATTCATTCCGCTCGACACAACCTCTAC
>JALQWE010000590.1 GCA_023258825.1 Planctomycetaceae bacterium
ATTTGCGACCCACGACGTTGGCGTCCATGCCCACACCACTGATGTTCTTGCCGATGCGGTCCACAATCAGCAGGTCGACATCGTCAAACGGCAGACGTGGCAGCCACTCATTGGCCATGGCCAGCAATTCCGGCTCACGCGTACCGAACTGCTCGGGCGGCACCGCTTCCACCAGCGCCGTTTCATCCTCGGCATTCTCCAGAATCGCCATGCCCCCGCAGACACGACACACCTGCAGGACTCGTTCTGCCACCGCCGCGATGATCTCCGGAAAACTCATCGTCAGAATGCCCGCATGATACACACTGGCACCCGCGTGTTTCCCCAGGCCGATCAGCATCATCTTGTGCAGTCCCGATTCCACCGGGCCCACAAAACGCGTATGCGGTTTCACTCGATTGACGACAAACACATGGTCCGCTTCTGCGGCATAACGGTCAAAATGCACGGGCAGTCCGTTGGATGTTTCCGCCACGATCACGGTGTCCATGGTCGCCCGAATCGGCACGCCCACACTGGCTTCTGTCACCCCAAGGCTGGCCAGCAGTTTGACCTGCCCCGCTGCTGTACCTCCGCCATGACTGCCCATGGCCGGCACAAGAAATGGTTGAGCGCCCAGCGATTTCAGACAGGACGCAATCTCACGCAGTATCAGGGCAATGTTAGCGACCCCCCGACTTCCGGCTGAGATCGCGACCGTCTGCCCCGGGTGAATCCGCCGATGAAGTTCCAGTGAGGCCATCTGGGCCTGCACTGCGGCCGGAATATCGCTCAGCGTCGGAGTGTCGAAGTGCTGAATCAGGTCGCACATCTGCGGCAATGCTGTCATGAGTCGCCTCTCGTTCCTTGTGGTCCGTTCCCGTTCGGTGTCATGTTGCCCAGCCACTCACGCGACTCTCGCGCTGGTGATGCCATGTGAGGCTGATCTGCATTGTCCCGACTCAGGGACGTAATCGTATGGGCAACTGATCGATCCGTGCCGCCAGAATAAAGTCATTCAGGGACAGTCCGCCGATCGCATGCGTCCAGATCTCCACACTGACGTTGCGATAACCGACAAGGTGCAGATCCGGGTGATGTCCTTCGGCTTCTGCCAGCTCTGCCACCGCGTTGAAGAATTCCATCCCCGCGCGAAAGTGTTTCACAACCCAGCTTTTACGAATCCGATCCGGGCCCGACAACAATTCCCAGCCCTGCAGGACCTGCAGTTGTTCGGCAGCCTGCTGCGGTGTCAGTCGTGGAACACCACCTTCGCACGGCACGCATCGCGCGGTGCACAATTGCTGGACCGTTGAAACCGCTGATTCCGACATTGCTGTTTCCTTCCTCACCTGGATCACTGCGGCCCCGGATTCACCCCGGTGCTGCCAGACGAACACAGCAACGGCCCGGTTTACCTGACCTTCCCCGCAGACACGCTGCATTGGTCATGTGCGCTGCTGACTGATCTGACGACGACTTAGCCCAGACGCACGCGGCAGTACTTTTTACGACCAGCCCAGACCAGCATCCCGTCCGTCACAGGAATCTGCTGATCATGCGCTGTGATGGTCACTTTGTCTTCTCCCAGTTTGGCACCACCGCCATCGATCAATCGCCGCGCTTCACCATTGCTGCTGCACAACTTCAGACCTGTCAGCAATCGCACGGCCGTGGTCGCACCGTCTGTCAGTGAGCCCGCGTCGAGCGTGACGTCCGGAATGTCTGACGGGAGCGCTTCGCCACCGATCTCTGCCTGCCAGCGTGACGCCGCCGCGTCCGCCTCGGCCGCGGTGTGATACTGGGAGATGACAGTTTTCGCGAGCGTGACTTTGGCTTCCTTCAGGTGACCGCTCAGCAGTCGATCCACCTCTTCCATCGGCAGTTCTGTCAACAGCTCGTAGTACATCCGCATCACGCTGTCGGGCAGCTGCATGAACTTTTTCATCATCTCCCACGCCGGCTCACTGATGCCGATGTAGTTGCCGAGACTTTTGCCCATGCGGCGAATCCCGTCGAGTCCGACCAGAATGGGTGACATCACGGCAATCTGCTGATTCAGGTTTTCCTGCGCCTGCAGGTCACGAGCCAGCATGAAGCTGTACAGCTGCTCGGTGCCGCCCAATTCGACGTCGGCACGAATTTCCACACTGTCCCAGGCCTGCATCACCGGGTACAGACATTCGTGCAGGAAAATCGCCTTCTCTTCCCGATAGCGTTTGGCGAAATCTTCACGCGTCAGCAATTGAGCGATCGTGACCCGACCACACAGGGACAGCACATCGGCAAAGGTCATGCGACCGAACCAGTCCCCGTTGCGGTGCACTTCGGCCCGCGACATGTCCACCACCTTGCCAACCTGAGCCAGATAGTCCCGCGCGTTGGTCTCCACTTCCTCTGCTGTCAGACGCTTGCTGCGCGCTTCGTCACGGCCACTGGGGTCGCCCACCAGCGCGGTGTAGTTGCCGATAATGATCACCGCCTGATGACCCAGCTCCTGAAACTGACGTAGCTTGCGCAGTGGCACGGTATGACCAAGGTGCACGTCAATTCCGGTGGGATCAATGCCATACTTGATTCTCAATGGCACACCAGTGTCCCGGCTGTGCTGCAGCTTTTTGCGCAGCTCTTCCGTGGGCACGATTTTTTCGATACCACGAGTGATGACTCGCAGCTGATCTTCAACAGGCGGAAACGCAGAGCTCATGGGAACACTGGCATGTTCTAAAGACCGCGAACCCCGTGAGTTGCCCTGCCCGGGCAGCACGGAAGCTCGGAAAATGGAAGTCCGGACGTGCCGCAGATGATAACAGAAGACCGACACAAAGGTAGCGGCGATTCCGGGATCAGACGGCCGTTCCGGCGAACGGAACATCAGCCGCCGCCAGATCCCGCGACCCGCGATAATCCGTACTATCCCACCTCATCCCACTCAAAAAGCCCGCTCAATCGCCCCCGTTG
>JALQWE010000058.1 GCA_023258825.1 Planctomycetaceae bacterium
AAGTTTGGGGGTTGTGGATTGGCTTATGCGTTCCGGAAGACTAGGATTACGCAATGCTGATTTGCAGGTGTCAGGGATGCCTGCTGGATTTTTTGAGGGTGTTGATTTTTTCGGGAATCTGAGTTGCATGTCTGGCGAGGCCCCCCAAGGGATTTTGAGGAATCCGACGCGAAGCGTGAATGTTGGCAGCACGGTGATTGGTGGCCAGCATCCGATTGCCGTGCAGAGTATGACGGCCACGAGGACTCAGGATATCGACGCGACCGTTCGTCAGATTCAGGATTTGGTTGCTGCCGGTGCCGACGTAGTGCGGGTGGCGATTGACAGTCAGAAGGACGCTGAGGCGTTGATGGAGATTCGTCGTCAGGTGACCGGGAATCTGTCGGTCGATCTTCAGGAGAACTATCGTCTGGCGGAGGTGATTGCGCCTCATGTGGACAAGATCAGGTACAACCCGGGGCATCTGTATCACCATGAGAAGTCGCGGCCATGGCAGGATAAGGTGCGGTATCTGGTTCAGGTGGCTCAGGACAACGACTGTGCGATGCGGATCGGAGTGAACTGCGGATCGGTGGATCCCGACGTGAAGGCTCGTTTTGACGAGCATGATTCCATTTCGCCGATGCTTCAGAGTGCCTGGGATCACTGCGCTGTGCTGGATGATCTGGGATTTCATCGGTACTGCGTGTCTCTGAAGGATTCGGATCCGGCAAAGGTGGTGGAGGTGAATCGGCGTTTTGCGGAGCGTCGCCCGGATGTCCCTTTGCATCTGGGCGTGACGGAGGCGGGTATGCCACCGGACGGCATCATCAAGACTCGGATTGCATTCGAACAGTTGATCAGTCGTGGAATTGGTGACACGATCCGGGTGTCGTTGACGGTGCCAAACAATCGCAAAGCGGAAGAGATCACCGCCGGGCGAAAGATTCTGGAAGATATTGCGGCGGGCCGGGTGCGGAGTGTGGTGGATTATGGCTTGAGCACTCTGAATATCATCAGTTGTCCGAGTTGTTCGCGTGTTGAGAACGAGGCGTTCGTTGAGTTGGCGGAGCAGGTTCGTGAGATGACGCGTTACGCGCAGGAGCATCGAATTACGATTGCAGTCATGGGTTGCCGTGTGAACGGTCCCGGAGAGACTGACGATGCGGACCTGGGGTTATGGTGTGGCCCGACGCATGTGAACTTCAAGCGTGGTCGGGAAGTCCTGGGTGCGTTTCCCTACGACGCAATTCTGCCTCGGCTGAAAGCGGAGTTGGACGATCTGATTCAGAAGAAGACCGTGGGGTAATCGAAGGCAATGGATGCGATACAGGGTTGGATCACGGATTTGACTACTGGGCGCTTCGGAGGTCCGGGCGAAGTTTCTGAGCATCGCGGAGGTAGACGTGTTCGACGTCTTTCGGGGCGAGTTCAGTGTTGACGTGCAGAAGGATACGAAGGCACCTGGGCATGGCGTTGGGAACGGGGATTTCCTGAGCGCAGAGCAGGGGAACAAAGTTCATTCCGAGTGCCCGGGCGGCTTCGGCGGGGAACGCGGACACCAGATCCTGTGTGGTGGTGAACACGGCCGAGATCACCTGATCGAAGTCAGTGATCTGGTTTCGTCGGAGAATTTCTTCCATCAATTCCCGGGCGGCTGACCGGATTTTATCCGGCGTGTCTTCATCGACTGTGATTGCTCCTCGAATCCCCCGCACACCCATTTTCAACTCCGGACTTGAACCTACCCAGCGACATTGCTGGTTCACCCTCAACCTGCCTTGATGAGGTATTTTGATGAATTGGCAGTTCGTCGCAACCCTGAAGGCCTGCCTGTGGTGGAGAGAACCTGAAGTTTACGGGCTGGTACGGATAAGTCGTGATGTGATGTCGTGTCTGAGTTTGGGATCGCAAGGGTTGGGGACCAGTGATCCGCCGTTGCGTGAAATGCCGAGGCGCGGGAAGATGGTGTTGGTGCCTGGGATTGTGGGAATTCCGGGACGGTGACTGTCCGGCCGTGGGAGTTGGGCTTTGGTGCTGCCTGAAAACTGGTTGATTGAAGAACTTCGGGACCCTGTCACGGGGGCGCCCTTGGAGATGTCGGCATCCGGACAGGAGCTCACGGGTCCTGGCGGCGGGGTGGTTGCGCGGGTCATTCGCGGAATTCCTCGATTTGTCAGCGATTCGCACCTGGAGAGTTTTGGATTGCAGTGGACGACCTTTGACGTGGCGCATGAGGACGAGGATCGTCGAACGTTTGAGGCCAAGACGGGTTTCGGGCTGGAAAGTCTGCGTGGGCAGAGGATTCTGGACGCGGGTTGTGGCGGCGGCCGATATGCTCAGATTTGTGCGCAATCGGGGGGGCTGGTGACTGCGGTGGATCACAGTCGAGCCGTCGACAAAGCCAGGGAGCTCTGCGAGGGATTGCCGTCGGTGCGGTTCGTTCAGGCGGACCTGAAGCACTTGCCGCTGGAGCCTGCGGGGTTTGACTTTGTGTTCTCGATCGGAGTCATGCATCACGACGTGTGCACGCGTGATGTTTTCGAAGCTGTCTCGCGCATGGTACGTCCCGGTGGACGGTATTCGGTGTGGCTGTACCGCAGAAATCAGTGGTGGCAGGAGCTCATCAACACAGCACTGCGGTCCATCACGACGAGGTTGCCGGCAGCTTGTCTGCTGCCATTGTGCCATTTTGGTGCGGTCCTGGGAGGAATCCCTGTTGTTAATCGCGTGCTCAACAAGATCGTCAGCTTCAGTGCTCATCCGAGTTATCAGAATCGGGTTTGCGACACCTTTGACTGGTGGGCACCGAAGTATCAGCACCACCACACGGCGGAAGAGTTGAAATCGTGGTTTGCAGCAGCGGGGTTTGAGCAGGTTCAGGAGTTGCCGCCGGAGAAGGCTGGCACCTGGTATTATCGGCTCTGGAAATGGAATCTGTTGCCGGGCAGTGGAGTGAATATCACGGGCACTCGCCGACGTGAGTCCGTGTGACCTGAGTTTTCGGAATCCGTGGGCGGCCGTGGGATCGCGGGGCGTTGGTCATTGAGCCCTGTGACCGAGCGAGCGAAGGGGGAATCCTCCGGCCTCAGTACTCCCCGAGTCGACTCAATCGGCGGTCAGTGGAGTGCACAAGTTGAGAGCGGCCTGCTATGATTCCGGCCGCGTTACGGCTGTGATTTGCCGTTGATCTGTGTGACGAGGTGTCTGCACAGATCGACTGCTGGCTGGAACAACGCGGTCTCTGCATTGTGAATTGGTTACAGAAATCGGGCGACAGAAGGTCATCCCATGACAGTTCGTATGGCAGCAATTCTGGCAGCGGTACTGAGTCTGTTCACTGCAGCGGACGCCGGTTTTGCTCAGTCGCAATCGGCTGGTCTGATGAATTTCAATTCGGCGGGCGACCGTCTGGCCTGCTCCAATCGCGACAGTGGTACAGTGACGATTGTGCGGTGGCCGGAGATGACGGTGGTTCAGGAGATCCCGGTTGGGGAGCATCCTGAGGGTGTTGCGTGGCTGGGGCAGTCGTCGTTGCTGGCCTGTTGTGTGTACGGGAGTGACGAGGTTGTCGTGATTGATGCGGCGACGGGTCAGTTGGTGCGTCGGATTGAGGTTTTTGACGAGCCCTACGGTGTCGTCAGTTCCCGCGACGGTCAGCGGCTATACGTCACTCTGGAGCATCCTGGGCAGGTGATTGTGCTTGATGTGGCGACGGGCGAGCAGTTGCATTCCTGGCCGGTGGGACCGCATCTGCGTGGATTGGCGATCACAACGGATGAGAAGTCGCTGCTGGTGACAGAGTACCTGACAGCGCGAGTGTTGAGTGTGGATACCCGAGACGGGCAGATTCTGGCGACGTGGGAGGGTGGATCGACAGACAATTTGTGCCGTCAGGTGACGATTTCGCCATCTGGAAACCGAGCCTATCTGACTCATATACGTTCGCGTGTCACAGCAGCTCATGGTAACGGCTCGATCTTTCCATACGTCTCGGTTTTGCGGCTGACTGGTGAAGGTGCGGGGACGCGGCTGCGAGTTCCGATGGACACGATACGGGGGACGCGTGTGACGGCGAATCCGTGGGATTGCGACGTAACGCCGGACGGAAAATCGCTCTGCGTCGTCTTTGCCGGAACAAACGACATGTACATTTGTCGGATTACCGGCGACGACCACGTGGAGCTGGACTATCAGACGGGGATGCAGCTGGGCAGCAATCCGCGGGGAGTGCGCTGTGCACCGGATGGTTCTGCGGTTGTGGTCTACAACGCTCTGGATTTTGAGCTGGTATCTTTCAGTCTGCGTGACGGTCGGGAGCTGCGGCGGGTGCGGGTCACGGAGAATCCGCTGAGTGAGGACATGCTGCTGGGGAAGAAATTGTTCTACACGGCACTGTCGCCGATGACATCGCGGGGCTGGATTTCCTGCTCCAGTTGTCATCCTGACGGGGATGCGGACGGGCGGACGTGGCAGCAGCCGGAGGGGCTTCGCAACACGCAGCCGATGGCAGGGCTCGCGTGGACTCATCCGCTGCACTGGTCGGCGGATCGGGATGAGGTGCAGGATTTTGAGCATACGATCCGTGGACGGCTGATGCAGGGCCCCGGGCTTCTGAAGGGTGTGCTTCCTGAAGCGATGTCAGAGCCGATCACGGGGCGAAGTGCGGAGCTGGACGCACTGGCTATTTATACGAATTCGCACCGGGTTCCGCTCAGCCCTTATTCAAAACAGGGGTTGAGTGAATCGGCCCGGCGGGGTCGTGAGGTCTTCAATTCCGCAGAGACGAAGTGTGCTGTCTGTCACCGGGGACCGTTTTACACGGATTCTCAGCCGCTGGGGAACGACCGGTTGGTACGTCATGACGTGGGGACGGGGACGAGCGATTCCTCGGAATTGATGGGGCCGGAGTATGACACGCCGACGCTGCTGGGCGTCTACCGCAGTGCTCCTTATCTGCATCATGGCAGAGCTGCGACGTTGATGGACGTGCTGACGACGGAAAATCCGAATGATCGTCACGGGAAAACGAGTCATTTGACAACAAGTCAGCGGGAGGACCTGGTTGAGTTTCTGAAGGCGTTGCCGTGGGAAGATCCGGAGAGGAATCGGGAGGCTGCCGCGCTGTTGAAGATTACTGGCGCCGCCGGTGGTGGCCGGGGCGAATGAAAACCCGGGGCTGGCTCCCGTTGGGGGGGAGTGAGCGAGGGTTGGCTGGACGGATCGGCAGGCGGCGTCAGTCGTCGGTTGACGCGCACGTGGGAAGCGTCTGGAATCAGGCGGGTAACGGCAGAACCCGCGAAACTGGCGTCGGTGCGGGGAGTGGAGATTGTTTGACGGTGCTGAGCATGGTGAGTGGTGGGATAGGCAGATTGGGCTTGGATGCTCGGTCAGGAGGTTACGGCGTTTTCCGGGGGACCTGCGGGGGGTGTTTGCCGGTGTGTCGGTGCATCCGGACGTCATAATCAGAAAACTCTGAAAAATACTGAACGAGTTTTTTGGCAACGTCGAAGCACAGCGTGCGGGAAGAAATATTTCCGCTGGGCGTTAGGCGGCGTTGGAACTTCTGCGGCTGAACGTCTGACACAGCAGGTTGCTTTGTGCCCCGGATTTTGTCCAGGCACGCTGCAGACCGAGCGTTTGTGAGGGAGAAGCGAGGTTGGGGGCGGGCTAAAGTCTGGGTTGCGCCTCCGGAATTCGCAGGAATCTGCTTGCCAATTGGCGGGGCAGGCCATCAGGATACGGGGTTTTGCGAAGTTCTGGCAGTCTGGCGATTGCTGTTAAGGCGGATCGTCTGAGGATTTCGGGATTGGGATGCCGGTGGGCAATCCCTGAAGCCTGGGGAGCAACCGGGCTGTGTGGCGCGCATTTTTTCATCGCTACTTCAGGACATCAGTAATTATGGATCGCCGAAACAACCGTGGCAATGGCATAGCGAACCTCCTGAAATCATGGACAGCATCGCGTTCAAACCGTCGCGGCAAGCGGATAGAGACACTGTCGGTTGAGTCTCTGGAGCAGAGACTGGTGTTGTCGGCCCAGTACGTACCGAACCACGTGCTGGTGGGTGTGGATGCGGGGTTCCTGAAGTCACAGGAGCCTGCAACGCGTCTGGACACGCTGGTTCCGGGCTCAGAGAGTCGTCCACTGGGGAACTACGGCGTGTTCCTGATGAAGTTGCCGAACAACGTCACGGTTCCATCGGCGATTGACATGCTGAAGGGCCGTGCCGGGATTCGTTATGCGGAGCCGGACTGGATTGGCAGCTGGGACGCGGTCCCGAACGACCCCGACTATACTCGCATGTGGGGCATGCGGAATACGGGGCAGAATGTCAACGGCAGCAACGGCAGGATCGACGCAGATATTGACGCGGATGCGGCATGGGATCAGACAACGGGTTCCCGATCGGTGCTTGTTGCAATCGTGGACAGCGGGACGGATTACACGCACCCGGATCTTGCAGCGAACATTTGGGTGAATCCGGGTGAAATTGCCGGGAACGGTGTCGACGATGACGCGAACGGATATGTAGACGACGTGAACGGCTACGACTTCGCGGATGGCGATGCGGATCCGATGGACTTCGTCGGCCACGGGACTCACGTCAGCGGGACAGTCGGAGCGGTTGGCGACAATGGTGTTGGTACGATGGGAGTCAACTGGAACGTTTCGATCGTTCCCATGAAGATTGGCAATGATTTTGGCGGGCCGATTTCTTCGGCAGCCATTGAGGCCATCAACTATGCCGTGTCGATTGGTGCGACGGTTTCGAATCACAGTTACGGGATCAATCCGACGCAGGCGTTTGAAGATGCGATCATTGCCGCGCAGGCACAGAATCACCTGCTGGTGGTCGCGGCCGGGAATGCATCTTCGAACAACGACATCTTTCCGGACTTTCCAGCCAGTTATCCGGAGGACAACATCATTGCGGTCGCCGCAACCGATCAGGATGACACCCTGGCCTGGTTTTCCTCGTACGGTGCAAAGAGTGTGGATATTGCTGCACCGGGTGTGAACATCTGGAGCACGACTCCGCAGGGCGGATCCTTGTTTTACGGTCCGAACTATGACTTCAGCGATGGGACCTCCATGGCATCGCCGATGGTCACTGGTGCAGTCGCGTTGCTGCGAAGTGTTGCCCCGAGTGTTCCTTACAGTGACATTACAAATGCGCTGTACACGGGTGCTGATCGAGTTGCGGCATTGAATGGTTTAGTGAAAACCGGGGCTCGACTGAACGTCAACAACGCGCTGGCACAGTTGCAAGTCGCGTCGATTTCGATTTCCCCGGCCTCGGTGGCAGAAAATGCCGGGGCTCGAGCGGCGACACTGGTGATCCGAAAGCAATCGGCACCGATTGATCAGCCGATCACGCTGGACATTTTTTCCAGTGACTCCACGGAAGCGGTTGTGCGCGGGTTGACGGGGACATCGATCACGATTCCCGCGTTTGTCCGACAGGTCACTCTGCAGATTGATGCTGTGGACGACACTCTGCTGGATGGGACTCAGACGGTTGCCTTTGACCTGTACTATCAGGGTGCCCAACTGCAGCGAGTGACTCTGGATGTCACGGACTACGAAACTGTCAGCGTCGTCGCATCGCCGTCGGATGTGGTTGAGAACGCTGGTGCTGGTGCGGGCACACTGACGATTACTCGCAGCAACACCGACGTATTTTCGCCCCCGCGGGTGGTTGCCGTGGGCAATCGCCTGCGTTTCTACGACAAGGACGGTGTTCAGCAGGGGGCGAGCATTCTGGTGCCATGGCCGACGGGATTGCGTCCGGCCACGCAGACAGTTCGTGACGTCACTGTGCTTGAGGACGGTCGGATTGTGGTCTTCAACGGGACATCCACCGTATACATCTCGGTTTACAACCCCGGAACCGACTCGTGGACACACCAGCTGATCGCCGGCGCAACGGCTTCATCGTCGGATACGGGGACTGGTGGGATTTCATCATCCGCACTTCAGACTGTTGGTGGTGGAACATCCACTGCGACTTACGTGATCATCAGCGATCTTGAGACGGCGACGGGCGACGCCTACGGGCTGGTGCGATACAACGTGAACACGGGTGCGATTGACCGCTTTGGGACGACATCCTTCGGAGATCGTCTGTTTGGGTCATCCTGGCCAGAATCGAACATTTATGAGCTGGACCCGGCCACCGGCGCGGTGATTCGCACATACAACACACCCGGCTCCGGAGCGACTCAGGCAGGCCTTGCTTTCGATGGCAAGTACATCTGGTACATCGAGAACGGCAGTGACTCGTTGTATAAGATTGACGCGGACACGGGTTTGGTTGCGGACACCTTCTTCGTCGCTACGACTCAGAATTCCGGGTTTGAGGGACTGGCGTGGATGAACGGTCTGCTGTATATGCTGGACCCATTCATTACCGACGAGATTGTTGTGTTTGACCCTGTGCTGCGTCAGACCATCAATCGACTGCAGGTTGGTAAAGTGAATTCAGGGTTCAATGGTGGCTTTGATCTGGACCTGTCCGGAGGTTTGGCACCGAATCCTTCAAGGAACTCGCTGTTTGTCAGTGCGACATTTTCAGACGAAGTCTATGAAGTCAGTGCCAGCACGGGTCTGATTCTGAATCGCCCGGACGGCAGTCCGCGTGTCTTTGGTTCGGGCGAATACTGGGAAGCTGGTCTGGCCACGGTTGGAAACAAGCTGTACATCAGTCCCAGCACTGGTGGCAACGCGGACATTCGGATTCATGACTTTGACGGAGCATTGCTGGGATCATTCCCCGGTCCGTTTTTCTTCGGACTGTTTGGGCTTGGTGGCGACGGCATCCCCGGCAATGTGGCGACACCCTATCGATATCGGGACGCCAGTTACGGCCTGGACGGCATGATTTATGCGATTGATAACAACGGCCTTGTGCTGGCCAAGTTTGACCCGGTGACACTTGAGCCACAGTCCTTCACGACACTTGCAAGGCCGGTCACGGCGATATCGGTGGATAGGACTGGCGCGATCTATGGGGTCACTGACGACGGCCGGATTGTGGCCTTTGATGTCAGTGGGCGTGTGGATCACGAGATCCTTACCGGTCTGGGTGTGCTGAGTGATATTGAGATCAATATCTCCGGTGATATTGTGGTCAGCTCCCGCACTGGATCCTTTGGCTACACCAACGCTGCTTTGAAGTCAGTCAGTGAATATGCATCCGGGGTTGGCACATCGGCCTTCGTGGCCTTCGGCGAGCACGTGACAAAGAACCGGGGAGAGTTGGTCGTCACACTGACGAATTCCGACGTGTCAGAGATCCTGATCCCGTTGACGGTAATCATTCCGGAAGGTCAGCAGTCGATTGTGGTTCCGTTTGACGCGGTGGATGACAACCTGCGTGACGGGATTCAGGTGGTGAATATCACCGCCTCTGCCGTGGGCTACGTGCCCGGTGCGGAAGTGATTACTGTTGACGACTATGAAGTCGTCCAGGTGGATGTGGTGGCCGACGAGATTTCAGAGGCTGCGGGAACCGGGGCATCGATTGTCTATGTGCGGCGGACAGACATTGATGGTCCATTCGACTACAAGTCGACGCAGCAGTTTTCGAACCCGCAGGTGTATCAGTTGCTGGACCGCAACACCACGTTGTCGCCGATCACGGTTCCACGGCAGATCTCACGAATTTCCGACGTCAATGTGACGGTGAACTTCCGGCACGACTGGCTGGGGGATCTGGACGTGTACCTGGTCAGTCCGAAAGGGACTCGTGTCGAATTGTTTACGGACCTGACCAGCAATGAAAAGGATATGACGGGAACTGTGCTGGATGATCAGGCGCGAACCTCCATCGCGCGTGGTTCAGCCCCGTTCACTGGCCGTTACATGCCGGAAGGTTCGCTGGCTGCGTTTGAAGGTGAAGAGGCGCAGGGAACGTGGTACCTCGAAGTCACAGACGACAACGTCAACGACTTTGGAAAGCTGCTGGGCTGGTCGCTGGAAGTAACGACGCTCGGGTTGTCGTCAACGACGGTTGATCTGGTCACACAGGACCCGACGGAAGCAGATTTTGGCGGTCAGACGACGATCCAGATCGTGATCCCTGCGAATCAGAGTGAAGCTTCGACGGTACTGGACGCGGTCGATGATGATTTGCTGGATGGACCTCAATTGACCGTGATTGCGGCAACGCAGATTTCGACACCGGGACTTGGGTCGGCGTCTGACAGTGTGATTGTGACGGACCTGGAAACGCTGGAATTCACGCTGAGCACAAACTTTGTCTCTGAGGCAGCCGGAGCTGGTGCATTGCAGGGGATCCTCCGGCGCGGCAACAGTGACCGAGGAGTGTTCTCGGTTGAGGTGCAGACCAGTAATTCTTCCAAGATCAGTCTTCCCGGGGCGGTGGACGGCGTGCCGTACCTCGTGACATTCCCGGCGGGGGCTGATACAGTCACATTCCCACTGGACGCCGTGGATAATTCCGTGATTGACGGTGACGTCGACGTGACCCTGACAGTGGTTGCTCCTGCTTATGGTGCTGATAAGACGCAGGTGGTGACTGTACAGGATTACGAGCCACGTGTACTGATTTCGACGCAGACGCCTGTGGTCAGAGAAGACTCGGGCAGTTTCAGCATCCTGCTGCAGCGGACCGATGGTGCCGACAACAATGTGGACGCAGTGATCTATCTCACTGTGATTGGGTCCCCGTGGACCGTGACGGTTCCGACACAGGTGATCATTCCGTCCGGAGCGGATTCCATCACGGTGCCAGTTCAGATTACGGATGACAATCTGCTGGGCGATCGTCAGGTGACGATTACGGCGATTGGTTCGGGATTGATTGCCGGCAGTGTCAGTGTGCTGGTGACCGATCATGAAACGGTGACGCTGTCTGTGAACAGGACATCGTTCCTCGAGAACGCTGGACCTAAGGCTGCTACAGGCACGGTCACTCGCAGCAACGCGGACAATTCTCTGCCGCTGACGGTTTCCCTGGTCTCATCTGACGTGACTGAGTTGACAGTGCCTTCTACGGTCACGATTCCGGCCGGGTCTGCGTCTGTTTCCTTTGATATCGCGGCGGTGAATGATCCGATTCTCGACGGAAGTCAGATTGCGAGGATCACGGCCACCGCGGTGAATTACTTTGGGAGCAGTGTGGACATCACGGTGAAGGATCACGAACCACCGGTCGTGATTTCACCGGCTGCCACCACAACGAATCCTCGTCCGAAGATTCAGTGGCAGGAGATTCAGGGGGCAGTTCGATACGAGATTCAGGTGTCGAATCTGAGCACGGGTGTTGCCAACTTCATTCTGCGAAATGATCTGGCCACTCCCGAGTTTACTCCTTCGGAAAACCTTGGAATCGGTTTGTATCGGGCATGGGTTCGCGCGGTGGATCAGTTTGAGATTCCGGGATTCTGGAGTCTGCCGCGGGACTTCATGGTGGACACGGCTCCGATCATCACGGCTCCGGTCGTTTCCGGAACGCAGGCTTCTCCGTCGTTCCCACAGATTTCCTGGACGGCTGTAACGGATGCCGTCCGTTATGAACTCTGGGTGAATAACCTCACAACAGGGGTGTCCAAGGTGATCTACCGGACAGACCTTGTGACGACGACCTACAAGTCGACGGAGGGGCTGGGGTCGGGTGTGTACCGTGCGTTTGTGCGGGCAGTGAATGCCAGCGGTCAGGCTGGTAAGTGGAGCACGGCAAAAGACTTCACCGTCTTCGCACCTCCGGTCATTCAGCAGCCGCTGGCAGGCAGTTCGTTTGATCGGACTCCGACCTTCCAGTGGACTGCAGTAGCCGGAGCCACGCTGTATGACCTGTTTGTCAGCAACAAGGCGACTGGTGCTGTGGTGCTGCGAAACCAGGCGGTGACTGGCACAACTTTGACAGCCACCGCGGACCTGCCGGTTGGTGACTACGACGTCTGGGTTCGGGCGCTGGGTGGCAAGTTCATCAGTACGTGGTCGGCAGTGCGGTCCTTCTCGATCGGGATGCCGCCGGTCATCCTGTCACCGATCGCAAACAGCTCCACGGGTGGTCGTCCGACTTTCAGCTGGACAGCGGTGACCGGGACAGAGCGATACGAATTGTGGGTCGAAACGATTTCCACTAAGACTCGGGTGATCTATGAAAAGAACCTGACGAACACTTCCTTCACACCATCGACTGCTCTTGCAGCAGGCAGCTACCGCGTGTGGCTGCGTGCCGTGAGTGTGATGGGTGTTTACACAAGCTGGAGCAAATCACTGGACTTCAAAGTGACTGCTGTGGATCAGCGGGGACGCTTGCCGGAGTCAGGCCTGCAGTTGACGGCACTTTCCAGTCTGCTGGAGACGACTGAGGCGGTGTCCGCTGTCAGCAGGAAAGTGGCAGACCGTCGTGAATCGGCGGCTGTGGTGGCTGAGTATGTTGCGGAAGTGGTGACACCGGCGAAGGCTGTTGCTGAAGCGGTTCAGGCAGAAGTTCAGGGCATTGACGCGGTGATGGAGAGCTGGACTGAGGCGGAGTGGTGGCTCACAAAGCCGGCGGCTCCGACTTCCGTGGAGGTCGCGGCAGTGGATCGCAAAAGTGTGAAAAGCTGAGCGAATTGGATGATCACTGAACAGGTGAATTCCCGGGACTCCTGGCGACTGCGTCAGGAGTCCTGTTTTTTTGTGGGGTAGAAGTTTGTGGGAGCGCAACCGGGGGCAGTGGAGGACCCTGGCGATTCGGGGGCGGGTGAGCTGTCAGGATGTGCAGCTGTGTGCCTGTCAAGAAGTTGGGTTCGGCCGCGTAGCGGCGACGGTTGGTTGGTGAGCGATTGGTTGTTGAACAGTTGAGTTGGGTTTGGGGGAGAGCTGAGTTGCACTGGACCTATGCTGAAGATCTTTCCGGGGAGCGAGTGCAGATTGAGGACTCGGAAGCTCACCACATGCTGCATGTGCTGCGAATGAAGGTGGGAGCGGCGGTCACATTGTTTGACGGTTGTGGCAGTGTAG
>JALQWE010000591.1 GCA_023258825.1 Planctomycetaceae bacterium
ATTGGCAATCGCCATCTGGTCTTCCTTCGCTGCTGGATATCCAGTGATGTTGGCGTGATTCGGATTTCCCGGAAGAATCGGGGCCGGCACGACGTCCAGCGTCCGTACTCGACACTGACTTGCTCGGATGTTCGCCAGGCCGTACAGCGATTTGTTACGGGCAACCGCGACTTCAGATCCAACCTGCCAGGTTTCTTCCAATGTCGCTTCTCTGTGACGATTGACAGAAAGCTCTACCCACTTGTACGGCATAAACAACTTGTGAGAAACCTGTCCATCAGGGCGTTTCTCATTGCTGTTCACAATGAATCGAGCCAGCAATTCGTTGTCCGCCACGTCAGGTATTTGATCCGGATGCATCATCCCTGAAATACTCGCGCGATGTAATGCAGAATAGATTCCGGGACACGGTCGATGAATCTGACAGCGCCTCGTGGCGACTCGCTTCCAATCAGTGCGGCCCAGTGAAGTCGATCAGACGGCGCTACGCTGACAGAAATGACTCGCCTTGGACTGCGATACCATTCCAGGTTGATCTGCCCGTCAGGTTCCGCAGAGACTGATGGCTGCGGAAAGCCAAGCGGAAGGGCTTCCACAAAACGAATCGCCGTATCACGCACTTCCTTCGAGATGGCTGTTTCCTCGTCGGCAGATTTCCAGCCCTCTTCCGTCGCCTGCCACGCTTCCCAAACAGCGTCCATCACTTCCTGCCGTGAGAGCGTAACGGCATACTTGCAACGCGAGTCAATCCCGCGCTGAGTCTGTTGCAAAATCCTTGCCGCTTCGCTCAGACCTGAAGTCCCGATTGACATGGAGTCACCCTGCTTATCTGAAACGCTGTTCAGCGTCTTTCATGTAGCCGAAAAAAACTTTGTTCTTGATGAAACGCATTTGTTGCAGCGTCACTTCCAACTCCCCCACCGTCACTGCGACCGTTGTTGACACATCAATATCGACGATCAGTTGACGTCTACAACCACTGGACTCCGCTGCAGGCTGCATGGCCCTCATCAGCCGGACTTCGAAGGGATACCCTTCCACCGGAATAGTATCCTGATGGAAGAATGACTCTGAACGCAGGCCAAGCCCCCTGAGAGGCAATGGAACCTGTTGAACGTAGGCCGATGGCCTTTCACCGTCCCCGAGGGGAATCTGGGAGATGAACCGAACACCAAGTCCTTCAATGAGCTGTGGATCTGCGGTTTTCTGATAGAGCTCCCAGAATGGCAAGGCCGTATCCATGAACTGAGCCCAGGAAACGTAAGGCTGCAAGCGACTGAACACCAGACAGTTACGTTTCCACTGACAGATGTGTTTGCCATCGTCTGATGTCAACCGGAATCCGTCCCACTGCGTTTTTTGGCGGACTTCCATATTGCCAGGCGATCTGGTGAGCCCGGTTTCAAACTGTACCTGATCACTGACGGCGTATCCGGCGAACTGTTCCTCCAGAACCTTTCGAAGTGCAGGCGGCTCAATGACGATTCTCGGTGGAGCATGGAACTGGATCACGGCCTCCACAATCGGCGCATGTTGCAGCGCTGGAAACTGTTCAGTCAGGTCGATCTGAAACTTCGGAGGACGTGTCATAAGGATTCACTATCGATTCACTGGCCAGGAGCAAACAGTTCGGTGCTCAAATCCTGAGTCACGTCTTCATCAACCATCGAATACATCGTGGTGACTCGAAAGGTTCTGCGCAGAATGAAGTGCGCGGTTTGGGGTTCACGAAAAACTGCCGTCTCGGGTTGATGAACAGTGTCTCAATCCGCTCTATCCGGAGAACCGAAGCAACAGCTCATAAATTGTACACGTCAATTTGCGTTGCTGGCTATGAAAGACTGGCCTGTTGGAGAAAAGGGGTCGTTTTTCATTTGCGGCTGGCCCCACCGACTGCGTGCTCTGCGACACTCCTGAAGTGCGCCCCTGAGAAAAACCACGGGAAGCCGGATCAGGTGTCCGGCTTTTCAGTGCGGCTCATAACTTCCGCGCCTATCCCGTGAATCGAAGAACGCCAGTTCAACCGATGCGTTTTGCCAGATCGACCGCTTTCGACCGCGCTGCCCCTGCGTAGTGCTGCGTCATATCGGCCTTTCTGTGACCCAGTGCGGCCTGCGCAGCCTCCAGACCGGCCTCTGCCCTGGCCCTGTGTGCGAAGGTGTGCCGTAACTGGTGCGGAATCCATCGGGCGATACCAGCTGCCTCGCACGCCCGTGTCACTGATCGGCGATACCCAGCGCCGGTGATGGGGACTAGCTTCTGATCCGGATCCTCTGGCAGGTGCCTCTGCAGAATCCGCTGCGACTCTGGCCCAAACACCAACTCCCTGACCGCTCCATGGTGCGCGGTCTTATGATCATGCAGACGAGCCAACCAGACTTCTCCGGATCGATCGATCATCCCCGCACTCAATCCCAGCAGTTCGCCTGACCGGGCCCCTGTGAGATTCTGGAGATCAATCAGATCCCGAACCAGAGGACTCACTCGGTCCCGGACGGCCTGAAGGCTTTCATCATCCACCGGAGATCGCGGTTCTGATTCTGCGGCCTGAGTTCGCCCTGCCAGGAGTGGAGACAGCGCCTGAAGTTTCTGCAGGACCGCCGGTTCAATCAGTTCGTTGCCGACGGCATACTTAAAGATCCGCCGGATCCGGGACATTGCCGAATTGATAACCGTACGTTTCCACCCGAAGGTGATCATCTTTTCCCGGACGGCCTTCAGTGCCAGCGGCCCGAATTCGGCCGCCGGTGTTCGCCCGTAGAGATCATTGAGGGGGCGCATGCAGGACTTGAGAATACAAATCTCGCTCGTGGCTTTGCCGGCTTTCGTGTAGTGGCTTTTGGCGTGCTCCAGAAAAACCACGCACAACTCACCAACCGTCGGTCCGGGATCCGGCTTTTCGTTTCGTGGAAGACTTCCACGTTTCCCGGAGGAC
>JALQWE010000592.1 GCA_023258825.1 Planctomycetaceae bacterium
GTTCAGTGACCTGGCAGAGCCTTCCGAAGACTCGGCCATGCAACTGTGGAAACCGTTCGTTCAGCGTATCTGCGGCCTCATAGATTTCGCCTGGTTCGTCAGCAGGAGGAGATTTGGGAACAAGAAACTCGGCGACGGTGAGTCCCTTTTTTGCATGATCAAAGGGGTACTTGATATCCGCAAAGACCAGCTGCAGATTAGTGATGAATTCGTGCAGTTCGTCCAGCGTGCTTTTGATCTTCTGCATCAATCGTTCGTTTTCTGAGTTGGCTTCCATCGCATGGAATAGCCTGCCAACCGCGAGTTTGCTATCCCGGATCTGCAGCATGGGTTCGATCTGATCGTTCAGTTGCCGAAACAGATCGATCAACGTACGAACTTCGTTGCGGGTGATGCCGGCCGCCGCCAGCACCTGAGCAAACTCCGGGGTTTGTGCCAGTCGGAGTCCGGAATACAGCCGAACGGCAGAGGCTTGTTCGAAAGGCAGCAGTCGAGGGAGCATTTGCGTCTGCGTCTCCCGTGAGGCTTCCTGAAGGGCATTGATTTCCCGGGCATTGGTTAGAGGGACTGTGAATTCGTCCTTTGCAATCTTCAGATCGGCCTCCAGCATGGCTTCTGCCAGTCGCACTTCGATCTGCTGTGAATCGCAGTCATCGAACTTTTTCCATGCTTCAGCGAACGCTGGTTCTTTCTGCAGCATGGCATTTCGCGCCTGCTGCAGTCGCTGTTGAACTGCGGTGGAATTCGTGACGGGCTTGAGTGCCTCATCAGGACTCTGGAATGGCCGGTACAGCACGATATGGCCACGGAAGAAACGGTTGAGTGCCTTCCATGCATCCTGTTGCTGCTGAAGACGGACCATGAGTTCTTCGACAGGATGGATATCCGATTTCTTCAGATCTGAACCAAAAATGTCTTTGTAGAAGTCCCAGGTCACCGCCTTTGCGAGGGTATCAAATTTGCGAAACAGGTGTGCGGCCGGAAGCCCGAGCTGGAAGACGCCGCTGGCATTTTCAGCGGCGGCACTGGCAATTCGCTCGCGGTCGCACGGATGCGTATCAAACAGACCGGTTCGGGACTCGATGATGATTTCATCAATGGATTCGTGTCCCTTTACCGTCAGCTGATCGGCATTCAGCAGAATCAGTTTTGGAAGGTTGTCTCCCAGTCGGCCTTCGGTACGAAAGGTGGAGAGGTCATCCATCGCACCGTGATACGACATTCCCAGCACGTGCAGTTGTCGCGCTGTTGTGGTGAATGACTTACTTCCTGAAAATCTCGCTTCGTATCGATCCGCGTCGAATTCCATCTGTCGCATCAGAAAGCCGCTGACGGTCTGCCCCATGATCATCAGGCACCAGAGGACGCCGCGCGTGAGCCAGACACAGAAGCGGACCACGTACAGTGTCCAGCCAATTCGAAAATCCAGTCGACCGGACCATTCTTCCAGCTTTTCGTCCCAGACATCCCGCTCGTACACGACTCGAGCGAACCAGTAATTGATGGATCGAATGATGTGCGACAGTCGCATGCCTGCGCCCTGCGCGAAGTGTCCGAATTCGTGAGCCAGAACGCCGCCGAACTGACGCATGGTCAATCCTGCGGCGAGGGGCATGCCAATTGTGAGCACGAGGTCATTGCTGAAAAAACTGCGGAGCCCTCTGCGGAACCCGGCACTGGCATTGATGTCACAGTCGATGTCGATGCGATTGGGGACCGGGGCGTTGACACAGCGGCAGATGCGGGTCACAAAATCAAACAGGATTGGTTCATCGGACCGTTTCAGAGACCGGCGGCCCGACGTCTCCACCGTTCCGGAGAACAGGGGCTTCAGCATGAAAACGAGCAGTGTGACACCGGAAAGGATGGGTGTCAGATAAAGCATGACACCGAAGATCAGTGCCTTTCCCGACTGGCGTCCTGACGTCGCCGTCATCGACGTGATAATGCCGGTGTTGGAAACAGCGTGGTGCCAGACGCCGGCACCGACCGCCAGAATCAGCATCAGATAAATCACGGGGAGCAGAATCATCAGCACAGCGACGAGAGCGATTCCAATCCTGTACACCGCAGAAATCCGGACAGGTTGAATTCGGGCCTCAGAAAATGCCTCCGCAATTTTTTTTCGAAGGGCATCTTCATCTTCGCTGCACGGGGACAGCAGAAACTCTGTACTGTGCAGCAGTCCGGGGCGGCGTTTTGCGGAACTGACCGTTTTGTGGTCGGCCGTCCCGACGCCCACGGCGATTTGTCGGGGTGAGGCGTCGCTGGGTTTTGCTGTGCGTGATTCTGAGGACGTGACTGCGGCACTATTAAGCCCTCGGACTTCAGTGCTGGTGACCGTCGTCGCCGTCATCGTGGGGACGGCTGTGCCGGCCTGCCGCTCTGTCAGAATCTCGGCAGAGGGTTTGCTTTCGCCGGAATCTCCGGCAGCGGCTGCATCCGGGACGCGGAGGGCCTGCTGACATTTCGGGCAGCGGATTTTTTTTCCGGCCAGATCGTCACGGAGTGTCATGCGGGCGGAGCATGCGGGGCACTTGACAGTGATCGCCATTGACAATGGTCCTGAATCGCTGCTGAGAGTTCGGCAGTGTTGTGTGATTTTTCAGTGTTGCAGGATCGGGATACTCAGGACCTGAAGGAACCACTGCAGGCAGAGTTTCCAATTCAGGGGACAGGAAAGACCTGCGGACGCCCTTCGATCAGATGCAGGGTTGAGTCCGCGGAAATTCCTGAGAGCTGCGAGATTCTGCCGGAAGGCCAGCGAATTTCCAACTGATCCACGACTGTCTGGCTCCCAAGGCCGAAGTGAATACTGCGTTCGTTGCAGCTCTGGTACCCATCTCCGGCTGGTACAAAGGCCCATTGATCGATCCCCCCGGCGGACACCCGGGCAACTGCCCCGGAGCAGTCTCTGGCGGCATCTGT
>JALQWE010000593.1 GCA_023258825.1 Planctomycetaceae bacterium
ATGACGCAACACAACTTTTCCGATTCTGCTGAGTCTTCAGCGCCGGGAGTGCACGTGCCTCTGTCCGAGCGGCCGCTGGTGGCAGATGACGAGAAGACAGTGATCAGTGTCCCTGAGTCCTCGCGCGTAGAGGCTCGCACTGACGTTTCTGCCGCGGTGATGTCTGATCCGCTGCGGCAGCGTCTGTTCCCGGCAAATGGTTCCCCGACGGGCGAGGAGTCCGGGGTTCGTCTGGCGCACTTTGAGATTCGTCAGCGTCTGGGTGCCGGGGGCATGGGCGCTGTTTTTCGTGCGGTCGATCTGGAACTGGCTCGGGATGTGGCGCTGAAGATTCTGCACCCCGGACCATCGCAGGACAATTCGATGGTGGCGCGCTTTCGCAACGAAGCCCGCGCCTGTGCACAATTGAGTCACGACAACATCGCCCGGGTGTTTTATGCCGGCAGCCAGGATGGGCTGTATTTCATCGCCTACGAATTTGCCAGTGGCTGCACGATTCGTGATCTGATCATGGAACGTGGTCAGCTGAGCGTGGCGGAAGCGGTGAATTACGCCATCCAGGTGACTCTGGCGTTGAATCACATTGCGGCTGCCGGAGTTGTGCATCGGGACATCAAGCCATCCAATATCATGTTGACGGACACTGGTCGCGTGAAGGTGGTGGATCTGGGACTGGCCCGACGAGAGACGGAGGATTCGATCGGCGATATCACAGTGGCCGGAACCACACTGGGGACCTTCGACTACATTGCGCCAGAGCAGGCACGTGATCCGCGCAACGCGGACGTTCGCAGCGACATTTATTCGCTCGGATGCACCATGTATCACATGCTGACCGGGCAGCCTCCGTATCCGGAAGGGACGGCTCTGCAGAAACTGCTCGACCATCAGGGCAAGACGCCTCCTGATCCGCGGGCCCTGAATCCGCGGGTTCCCGAAGGTCTGGCGGCGATCATGCGGAAGATGATGGCCAACATTCCGGACCATCGTTATCAGGTGGCGGGATTGCTGCTGAACGATCTGATGCGCATGGCTTCCATGCTGGGGCTGCAGAGTGTTCCAGCGGAGGGAATTGTCTGGAAGAAACTGCGACCGCCGCGTCAGGCGACTCCGATCGGAGCGATCTGGGTATTTGCTTCCGTGCTGGTGATCTGTCTGACGGCCATTTTTCTGCAGCGTGGTCCTGCACGTTCTGGTGAGCTGATTCTGGCGGGTGGTGATAATCGCGGTGAATGGCGCGAAGTGCGTCCGGAGAATTACCCGCCGCTGGCGACCGCCGGTGGATCCGCACAACGGTCTCCGCCAACGGTTGAGTCCACCGCAAAATCTGCCGATGCTGGCTCATCAGTGACGAACGCAGACGTTGCTGCCAATACCACAGAGAGCGGGAGTTCTTCCGCGGGAACTGCTGACAGCGGTTCCGGCCGAAAATCCGAGAACGGCGTGGCTGAGTCCGGCCTGCCGCTTTCAACGCTGCCCATACCGATCGCCTCTGCCGCTGGCGGGATTGCCCCGACGCTGGCGGATTTGACTCAGCTTCCAATTCCGGCGGGTGCTGGTGATGGGGCGAGAAAGCCGCCGTTGGTGGCAGCCACTGAGCAGACGGGCCCCTTTGTTCTGCAGCGTTCAAACGGCCCGGCACAGTCCTTCCGCACTTTGAAAGCGGCCATCGCTGATGCGCAGTCCGGTGACGTGATTCTGCTGCGCTACAACGGCTATCCGGACGATCTTCCGGCGCAGCCACCGGTGCGAATTGTCGGCATGAATCTGATTGTCCGTGCCGCGGAAGGCTACCGACCGACGCTGGAATTTGACGGTGTCGCCGAGAGTGCTCTGACGCCCGGTCAGATGTTCAGCATTCGGAATCAGGGATCACTGACGATTCGTGATCTTGATCTGCGGGTGGTGGTGCGGGATGACCTGACGGCGGATCGCTGGAGTTTGTTTCACCTGTCCGGTTCCAATCGGATTCAGCTGGAAAACGTGTCTATCGACGTTGTGAATCCGGACCTGCAGCCGGCTGTGCTGTTTGATATGACAGACGATGCGCAGTCGCCTGGCGAGTTACTGCGTGAGGAGCTGGAGATCGCGATGACGCGCGTGATCTGCCGAGCTCAGGCGGACGCCTTTCGCGTCGCGTGTCAGCCGCGAGGCCGGATACGACTGCAGAATTGCGGGTTGGCGCTGCAGGGAAGGTTGCTGGAGCTGCGCGGCGATGCGTCTATGCAGCCAGCGCGGGGATCTCTGGAGGTGTTCACGGATCACGTGACCTGCCTGCATTCGGCGGCCCTGATTCAGGCGTCCGAGAGTGATCCGGAGCAACGTGGGATGGGGCAGCGATTGTTACCGTCCGTATCGGTTCGCAGTGAAGCCAGTGTGTTTGCCGTCGCGATACCGGAATCGCCCCTGCTGCGTTCCAGTGGCAGTGAATGGCTGGAAGAACTGGAATCACTGCTGGTCTGGAATGGCTTCACGAATCTGTATTCGGGTTACTCGGTCTTCTGGATCACCGAATCGCAGTCTCTGGACTATGCCAGCCGACGACTGGATTTTGCTCAGTGGAAGCAACTGTGGCAGAAGCGGACGGATGGTGAAGACACGTCGGCAGAGCTGCTGCCGGATTCCGTCTGGCGGACTCAGCAGTGGAAGTCTCAGAGCGGGCTTGTCATGGATCGGATCAACCCGGCCGCCTTTGAATTGAACGGCGCGTCCTTCTTTCCGGGACGTACCGGGTTGCCTCAGGCTCGCGATGGTTTGACACCTGGCGTGAACGCTCAGGAATTGCCGGTGTTTCCGCGTCGGCGTCCGGTTACGCTTCCGGAAGTTTCAGCACCGACGGTTGCTCCGGTTGCAGGCCCGGCACCGCAGGAATAAGCACGCGGGAATCCCGAGGGTTCTGTTTGGCCGGCGCTGGTGCC
>JALQWE010000594.1:0-2655 GCA_023258825.1 Planctomycetaceae bacterium
CAATAGCCAAACAGCCCGAAGGGTGCTCCGCACCATTGGTTCCACGTTCAGAAAAGGGGTCTGGACCCCTTTTCTGATCTCAACTCCGGTCTATCGGAAACTTCGTGTTTTCTGGTACTTTCCGCACCATGCGCGATGTTCCAACGCTGCGCAGCGGCTTCCGGTGTCAGCCAACAGCTTTCCGCGTCCCTGGGCTCACTGCCCCCCCAACGTGATCCTGTTGCGTCATCACCGGATTCCCCGTGCCCTGGAATTTCATTCCCAAAGGCAGCTCGGGGCGCCATGAGTTTTCTGAAAACATCACCACCGTACCCTCCTCCTCTGGAATGGAATCCATTGACCATGGCGGGGCTCAAAACCTTCAGACTGTGCGTAATTCTTGGTCTCTGTTTGCTGCTGACTGCTGTCGGCTGTCGCGGTCGACAACACGCTCACGTCCTGAAACAAACCGACAACGACATGGTGGGTAGCCACAATGCCGGCGCCGAAACCTGGAAGCCACTGATCGACGAAGCCGTCGCCAAACTGCTCGGCAAGTCCAGCGCGACCATCCTTCAGGCATCCCACACCTCAATTCACAACGACGGTTCGCTTGTGCGAGCCATCTGCTTTGTGGGGGTGGAAAATAAAAGCGGTGAAGTGATCGGCGATTTCAAGGAACAAATCTACGACCACGTCAACACACTCGTCGGTCAGGATCCGCAGTTTCGCATGATCAGCCGCCGCTATGTCGAAGCGGCCCTGGCCGAACTGCGCTGCTCCCCCGACAGCCTCGTGCTGCCGCAGCGCCAACGCGACTTTCAAATGGTCCTCGAACGCCAGAATCAACCCCTCGACTACCTGCTGTTCGCACGTATCACGTCCGGAACCACCAACAGCAACGGCGATTATCAGCGGGACTATCTGCTCACCCTCGAACTCCTCGATATCCAATCCGGTGAATCCATCTCGGAATCCGCAATGCTCCGCAAGGGCTATCACAAAACGATCTTCGGAAAGAACAAGCACTACGACGACTGAGGACACCCATCAGTCCCGTAGCCACGTTCCGCCGTCTTCAGAAGACACGGAGCTTCGCTGTCGTCCACAACCCTGTGGCAACCACAGTCAGCTGCCCTAACGGTCTCTGGCATTCCCGATTTTTTGTCACCCCGAGTTCCCCAAACACCTGCGATCCGACTTCCCGGCGTTAGCACTCGCATTCCCGCGGTAACCCTGCATGACGCAACCTCTCAGGACATCTCCGGCCGCTGCTATCACACGGAGCATCTCCGTGTGTCTGGCACTCCCGCTGCTGAGTCTGCTGCTGCCGGGGTGTCAGTCATGGCATAAGACGCATGAGTCCGCGTTGACGGCCTGGGCGTCGGGAAACACAGACGTCTCGGTCGCTCGCCTGCAGGAAGCCCGCAGCCAGTTTCGCTCCGAAAAAGAGCTGCTGGATCTGGACCTTGCCATGCTGGAACTTGCCGTCGGTCAACCGGCCGCCGCAGAAACCCTGTTCCGCCAAAAACGGGAATCACTCGACTTCCTCCGCCAGAAGGACATTGGCGAACAAACCGCGTCCATCCTCACCGACTCCCGGGCAATCGCCTGGTCCGGACGCGATTTCGAACGTTCCATGCTGCTGAACATGGCCATGCTGTCCAGTATGGTCAGCGATGGTCAGGACTCCTTCGCCTACTCCCTGCAATTCACCAAAGCAGCGGCCGATCGACGAGAACTGATTGCCGCAGCATTGCAGAAAAAACAAAAGGACAGCAAGCAGGTCGACAGCAAACTGGTCGACAAGCATTCCCCCCAGGCAGCCGATGACACCACGGGGATCGCTCGCGTCAGCTACTCATCCGAAAACCCCGCCGTCGCCATCACCGCCTCACCCGTCGATCAACCGCTTGCGTTCGGCGCGTGGCTCACGGCCCTCGTGCAGTCCGAAACACCCTCACGCGCCGTGGAAACGGAACAGGCCCTGGCCGATGTGAACTTCTGGAACCCCGCGTTTGCTGATTCTCCCGGAGCGAAAAAACTGACCACAGGACTCGGTGTCCGCAGTCGCAAGGGCCACGGCACACTGGCTGTCATCGCACTCTGCGGCCACGCCCCGCAGTGGACGGCCGAACGTGTTGAACCCACCTCCACCGCCCTGCTGATCGCCGATCGAATCCTCAGCGCCACCGGTAAACACACCCTGCCGCCCACCATCTCCTCGGTCAAGATTGCCCGCCCCTGCTCCACTCCGTCACTCCGGAAATCGGACTGGATCCGCAGCGACGTGACCGCCAACTCCGGAAGCTCGCCGCAAAAACTCAGCTTCCATCGACTCGTCGACCTGCACGCCGTCGCGGAAGCGTCCTACAACGCCAGCCGGGACGACGAAATTGCCGCCGCGATCGTCCGACGAATCACCAAGAAGGGCGTGGTCTACGCCCTGAAAAGCACCTCTGGTGTTCATCGCAACACCCTCGTGGATCTTGGTGTCAATGCCGCAGGAGTTGCCTGGGAAGCCCTCGAAAAACCCGACACACGCTCATGGCGAACACTTCCCGGCGCCATCGATGTGGCCACCGTCGAACTGCCCGCCGAGCCCCATACCCTTTCGCTGGCCTCCACCAGCTTCTCCGGTCGGTATCCCGATCCACCGCGAAAGATCAACATCAA
>JALQWE010000594.1:2665-2907 GCA_023258825.1 Planctomycetaceae bacterium
GTCGTCATGATCCCCGATCAAGCCATGGCCGGTCACATCCTCGTCGGCGGCGCCGACTTCCAGCGACTCCCCGTCAATTCCCCCACACCCTGAACACTGCGTTGGTGGGCCGGGTTTCGAGTACGAGTACGAGCACGAGGGACGAGGGACGAGGGACAAGGGACGAGGGACAAGGGGCAGGCAAAACAAAAATCGCACTCACCGCGGTCCCTCGCCTTCTCGCTTTTAATATCGTGCTCAGC
>JALQWE010000595.1 GCA_023258825.1 Planctomycetaceae bacterium
CCGATCTGGTGCTCGTGCTCGTGCTCGACGCGGCGACGACCTTGGAGTGTCGTTTTTTTTCGTGAAAATTCGGGAGTTGCGAGGGAATTTGTGTTGCCCATTGGCGGGTAGTATGGTTTTGCTTTTACGAGCACGAGCACGAGCACGAGCACGAGCACGAGCACGAGCACGAGCACGAATTTTGGCGGGAGAATTACTCGCGAGTGGTCGGATTTGCTGAGTGGTTGTTTAGCCGCCATTCCGCCGCACAACGACCTATCACATCGACTTCAGAATACTTCGGCGGGGTCGGCGGTGCGGATGCGGCGGATGGCCATCATGGCGCTCAGGCAGCACATGACGATTGTCAGACAGAAGACCAGAACGGCGCGTTCGGTGGTCATTTCAAACTGCATCTGAATCGCATTCGTTGCCACGCGATACAGCCCCAGGGCCAGGACAAAGCCGGGGAAGTAGCCCAGGACCGAAAGCATCAGCGCCTGGCTGAAAACAACTTTCAGCAGGTAGCCGTCAGAGAACCCCATGGCTTTCAGGGTGGCGTACTGCGGCAGGTGATTGGTGACTTCTGTGTAGAGAATCTGGTACACCACGACGAAGCCCACAAAGAAACCCACGGCGGCCCCCATGCCAAAGATGAAGTCGATCGGAGCGTTTTCGCGGATGAACAGAATTTCCTTTTCCACGAGCTGTTCTTTGGTCAGCACCCGAGCCTCCTGATTGAGCATCGGGAGGATCTGCTGCATTGCGCGAACGCGATCGGTGCCTGGTTTCAACCGGATCAGCCCGACATCCACGGCACCCGGACGACGGTCCGGGCACAGCCGCAGAAAGTTGGCGGGGGACATGTACAGATTGCCGTCGGTGTTGATGGAGATCCCAACCTGAATGGCACCAATGATTCGTACTTTGCGGAGGTTGACTTCCACATCCAGGAAGCCCTTCTGTTTGAGAAACCCGAGCACCGGGCCGTAGTTTTTGCGGCTGAGCCCGTCAAACAGAATTCGATCCGCGTGATTCAGTTCATCCTCGTAGGCGGTGAGTCCTGGCAGATCCATCATCGGAGCGTGGGGATCAATGCCATACAGGCTGACCGGAAACTCCAGTTTGTCCCAGGGATTTCGAAACCGTCCCTGGGTCATGTACATTTCTCCAACATCCACCACTCCGTCAATCGCGCCAAGCCGGTACAACAAGCTGCGAGGAAAGGTTGCGGACGCGAAGATGGTCTTGGTGCGCGGACTGACAATCACCAGATCTGCCGTGATGCGGCGGGCAATGGCCACGCTGTTGTCCATGGCGCCTTCCCGGATCCCCAGCTGCACCAGCATCAGCATCACGGCCACCACCACACCTGCTGTGGCGACCACCAGTTTGACGCGTTGATGGGTGAGCTGAGCCCACGCAAGAAAAAAACTGGTGAGGGGCACTGTGATTCCCGGTTGTGAGAGCGATGGCAGGCAGGTGTCGAGATGTTGAGAATTCCGTCACTTCCGGCGTTTTATCACCATCTTTTCCAATAGTCAGCCGGAATTGGTCTGAAAAACGTTCACGGGTTTCCAGACCCCTTTCAAAATGCGTTCTGAGGGCACGGAAAACCAGTGCTCGGCGACCGCACTGTAGACTTCGCGGAAGTCCACGGAGTGTTTCAGGTCGCCGTCCTGCAGATCATCCAGGCGCGGTGCAGTACCGATCAGTCCCGGTTGCAGACCGCCACCGGCAAGGAAGACCGGACCGGCAGTGCCGTGATCGGTGCCATCGCTGGCGTTCTGTTCCACGCGGCGTCCGAATTCGCTGAAGCACAGAACTGCCACGCGGTCCTGCTGCCCGGCCTCCTGCAGTTCATCCAGAAACGCTTTGACAGAGTCTGCCAGTTGTCGCAGCAGGCCCTGATGGGCGTTCGGTTGCTGAGCGTGGGTGTCAAATCCACCATGGGTGACATAGTAGACGGATGTGCTCAGGTCAGAACGAATCAGGCGAGAGATGGTCTGTAACTGGCCGGCCAGCGGGGAGGCGGGCCAGACGACGGAGGAGGCTTTGGCGCTGGTGGCCGCGGTCAGGCGTTCACTGGCAGCGAGTGCAGAGCTGGTGCTGCTCTGCACAAAGCTCAGCAGGTCGTCCTGTGCGGGCCGATCGGTGCCTGTGAGAGTCTCAATGGCATCGCGGAAACCGGGATCCTCGGATCCCTGCAGGCGGAACTGTTCGAGTGAACGAACGGAGGGCACGCGGACGGTTCGTGACATCAGAGCGAACGGCAGTTTGTCAGAACCGATATGCAGAGCCCGCGGGTCCGTTTCTCCGGCGCCACCGGTTTCTTCCAGCCAGCGCCCCAGCCAGCCGTCTGTGCGAGTTTCCTCTTTGCGCTGGCAGGTGTGCCAGATGTCCATGGCTTCGAAATGGGAGCGGTTGGGATTGGGATAACCAACACCCTGAATCACGGACAGTCGCCCGGATTCCAGCAGGTCTGCAAAGCCGCGGAGCGCGCCATGGAAACCAAGCCCCTGTGCGACGTCCAGAACATCCTGTGGGCGGACGGCCACAGTGGGACGCAGACGTTTGTAGAGGTCGTCGGTGGCCGGGATCAGCGTGTTGAGTCCATCGTTGCCGCCCTGCAGCTCAACGACGACAAGGATTCGGGACGAGCGGGTGTGAACGGCCGAGGCTCCGAGAGCCAGTGGAATCTGTCCGCCAAAGGTCAGTACGGCCGTTCCGGCGCCGATGGTTCGCAGGAATTCACGTCGATTGGAATGCATCAGTCGACTCCTGTAGGTTGTGGGTCTTTGGTTGCCCGTGACTGTTGATCGGAATGGATGCTGCTGGCTGAATTGAGGGACTGCGGTCTCTGATCCTGTGGCCCGGGGTCAGCACAAATGAAATTCGGGAAGCGTGCACAGAGCATGCAACCCT
>JALQWE010000596.1 GCA_023258825.1 Planctomycetaceae bacterium
CCCGCTGAAAGCCAGGTCCGGCGGCTTGGGTGGAACCTCGCCGTCCCGCTGAGACATGCTTCCAGCGTTAAGCCCGCAAGGCCTCTGCGATACGATGCACGGCGTGCCATTCCTGCTCGGTGACAGGCTGAATGGATAGCCGACTTCCCTTTTTCAGCAGCATCATCCCGGCACATTCGGGGTCTGCCATCAGAGACTGCCGAGTGATCGGCGGAGTAAACACCTGCGTCAGCCGGATATCGACCATGTACCAGACTGGCTTTTCTGGTGTCGACGCCTCGTCAAAGTACTGATGACCAGGCTCCCACGCAAAGTGATCCGGATACCCTGCCTTGACGATCTCTGCCGTGCCAGCGATGACCATCGGATCTGCATTGCTATGATAAAACAGCACACCGTCACCGGGCTGCATATCGTCCCGCAGAAAATTGCGGGCCTGGTAGTTGCGCACTCCCTCCCACGATGTTCGCTTGCCGCGAGCCTGCTGGAGGTCGTGGATGGAAAACACATCGGGTTCTGATTTGAACAACCAGTAACGAGCCATGTTGCAGAGCTTTCCGGGAATGGCAGAAGACACAATCCACCCATCAAATGGCAGATGTGCTTAGCCAGCCAGATGCGGGGACAGGGTGGTCAATGGGGACGCACGCATTCTTTACAAAACGTACATCCCCCCTGAGACCACCGTCTGCAGCCTCAGGATTTGGCTTTGACCACGACAGTAGCCGTTTCGATCGTAGCGGGCTGAAGCGGTTTGTCCCCGCGATCAGTTGGCAGGGCACCAATCTTCCGCACCACCTCCATGCTGGCCGCGTTCGCTGTGCGACCAAAGGCTGTGTACTGACGATCGAGGTAACTGTGAGTTCCAAGGCAGATGAAGAATTGTGAACCGCCGGAGTTCGGGTCGCTGGTGCGAGCCATTGAAAGCACACCCGCCACATGCGGGGTTTCATTGAACTCGGCACGAATGGTGTAGCCTGGACCACCCGTTCCAGTTCCCTGAGGACAGCCGCCCTGAATCATGAACCCACTGATCACGCGGTGGAAGATCACGCCATTGTAGTAGCCAATCTTTGTCAACCCGATCAGATTCGCGCAATGACCTGGAGCGACGTCCGGAAGCAGATCCAGCAGAATCACTCCGTGATTTGTTTTCAATTCGATCTGATAGTCATTCTTGTCGAAGTCCACGTCCTTAACAGCCGCGCCAACTTCCGCCTGACGGTTCTTGCTCATGAATTCTTCTCACTGATTCCGGGAAAATGGAAAACCGCAAGTGTCGACAATTCAACAGCAAACGCAAGCCTCAGCCCCGGTTTCTACCGTTCCGGATTCGTCAGCAAGGCCTTTTTCTGCGGTCGCCTGGTTGCCGCAAGTCAGACCTCTGGTCACCACATCGATCTTCACCACTTATTCACAAAAACAGCGGCCGTTTCCGCCGTTCTTCACCTCGACGGTCATTGTCAAGGCCCCTAAAATACGCACTCAATTCACAAACTGGCCTGACCAGCAACGGTCCAGGTGTGTCCACCCGCTGGTCCGACAATCGGTCCTCAGGATAGAAACACGGTCAGACGTGAATCGTCGGTGTGATTTCATCGTGGATCGCCCCGCAGCCCGGAGTCCTCATGGATGTTCTCCGCGGCCGGTGACGCAGCATGCCCCTCGGCCTGCGTCGCCAATCAACTCGTTCTACTCGCGTACAGGGATGTCTCACAATGCAAAGGATTCTGCTGACCGCGGGCCTGATCTGGGCTCTGTGTCTGCTGGGCTTTTTTTCCGCCCGCAGCATGTCCTCCGGACTCACAGCACAGCAACTCCCGGTCGCACACACCGCCATCACGCGCGGGCTTACGTCCGATACGACATCTGCCGAGCCCGCATCCTCGTCGGCACAGTCCTCCGAGACGCTGAATGATGAATCCGCTGACGCTGCCGACATGGCCTCTGACAATGCCCTGTCGTTCGCCGCTTTCCAAACGGGATCGGCATCCTCCAACGAAGCCTCTGCAACGCTCCATTTACAACCGGCGTCACTGTCGGCGAATCCTGCCCCCCCTGCGGACAATGATCAGGTTGCCAGCGCGAACCCGGATGTTCGTCAGCAGATCCAGTTGGCGTTCCCTGACGCCGATGCCGAGACCATCGAGGCGTGGTCCGAAACTTTGCAGGACCTGTCGTCCCGCGAAATTGCTGAAATTCTGATGCAGAAAAAAGCTCTCTCCGGTTCACTCAATTCCCTGCTGCCACGGTCACTGCAAACTCCCCCCATCACAACTTCGCAGTCAGTACTACCAGCCCACAATTACAATTCTGTGGACACACTTTCCGCGGCACTGATGCGCAATCTGCAGAACGCGCACTGCGTCGGCTATCGGCGGCTGGTCGTGCTGCCGCCCCCGGTCACCGCAGCGTCCGTGTCAGCTGATTCGTATCCAGTCAATCCGGAACAGACCCAATTCTGGTCTTTCCAGCCAGGGCGTTCCATTCACTCGCCTCTGCCGCTACACGTCAGTCTCGGCGAAGACGCAGGCCTGATGTTTCAACTGGAGGGGAACATCCTGACGCGCCGCGGTGACTTCCAACTGCTTCCGGATCGAAGAATCGGACTGAATACGCCCTCCGGTTTTCGTGCGCTCGCCAATTCGCCGCAGCTTCCACCAACCGCACATCGAGTTTCCATCGACGCGCTGGGGCGGATTGTATTCGTCGCAGAATCGGACGGTCCCCCGGGCGAAGCCGGCTTCGTCGCCGTGGTCCGCATTGAACACCCGGAAGAACTGCGGTCCGATGATGGAGTGCATTTCACCAGTGAACGTGACGACACATGGCAGGCCCTGAACCCGAAAACATTTTCGTTAAAAACTCGGCAGCTGGAATTGTCCAATGTCGACC
>JALQWE010000597.1 GCA_023258825.1 Planctomycetaceae bacterium
TTGTATCAGGCGGTGAAATCGCAGGGGATGGGTAGAAATGGGACTCAGGCACTGATTCAGGCCCTCGGCAGCATGGCTGGGCTGGACTGGAAAGGGCGGTCAGTTGGGGCTTAGGTAAAGTCTGCGGCCTCAGCAAACTGCCAGGGAGAGCTGGAATACCGCAGGGCTGCAGTGGATCGGACTGACCTGAACATTGGCAGCGAAAGCTCGACGGGTCTCAAGGACCGTTTTTTCAGCTCACTTCAGGGAAGTGCGTGCTGAGAATTGAACTCCGGTTTTTGCCCGCTATTCTGCAGCAACCAGCGAGAAACGTGCGGACAGGGCCGGTTGAACGACCAGTCAGATTCTGCAGGCGTCTGTCTGTCTCATCAAGAGACCGGCAGAGACGAGTATCCAGCGGTTAGACTGTCTTTGGTTAGACTGTCTTCGGTGGGGCCCAGGGAAGCACGCGCTGAAGATTAAGGTTCATTGGTAGTTCACGGACTTATCACAACAGCGGATTGGGTGAGCGGTATCGGGGCGACGGACAAAGACGTGGCAGGTCAGCGGCAAGTCGGAGTATCCGATGTTGTTGGCCACGCTGGTCTGGTTCGTTGCACTGAGCAGCGGAAGACAGGAAAGATGCAGTGATCATGGCACGACGCGGCGAACTGTTTGCAGGACTTTCTGTAGCTCTGGTCACACCAATGAGCAGCGATGGCTCATTGAATGAGAGCATGTTGAAATCGCTGATCGACTTCCACGTCGCCTCGGGCACGGACTGTCTGGTTCCAGTAGGGACGACCGGGGAAAGCCCCACGCTGTCGCACGACGAACACGAGCGAGTGATTTCGGTCACGTGCGATTACGCGGCTGGCCGTATCAAAGTGATGGCCGGGACAGGATCCAACAGCACGGCCGAGGCCATTCGCCTGACGCAGTCAGCCAAGCGGGCCGGTGCTACGGGCGCCCTGATGGTCGCTCCTTATTACAACAAGCCCACCCAGGAAGGATTCTTTCAGCATTTCCGCGCGGTTGCGGAACATGTCGATCTTCCGATTGTGCTGTACAACATTCCCGGGCGCACCGCGAAGAACATGGAACCGGAAACGATCTGCCGGATTGCTGACACCTGCCCCAGTGTTGTCGCGATCAAGGAATCCACGGGCTCCATGGACCAGGCATCCCAGATCCTGTCCGCTTCAGAGCTGACCGTGCTTTCCGGAGACGACAGCCTGACGCTGCCATTGCTGGCGCTTGGTGCCAGTGGTGTGGTGTCTGTTGCCGGGAACATCGTACCGGCTGATGTGAAGGCCATGATCGTGGCCTTCCAATCCGGTGATGTTACCGCTGCGCGGGAATGGCACCACAAGCTGTTTCCGCTGTGCCGGGATATGCTGGGACTGTCAACCAACCCGATTCCGGTGAAGGCTGCGATGCGGTTGCTGGGGCGTGATTGCGGCGAAGTGCGTCTGCCACTGACGCCACTGTCGGATGCTCAGATCGCAGCTCTGAAGACCACCCTGACTCGTTATGGGATCCTGTAGCACACCCGCAAATCACATTCGGGTGTCGGGACGCTAGTTCTGTCGGGCATTATATCTTCAATCCCGTCAGGAAAGATTTTGTGCTGCACTACGCTGTGCGGTCATGCGGCCGACTTCTGCCGAATTCCTCGGTCCTGCTGTGGTGCGATAATGCCGTGGCGCAAGTTTGCCCACCGGAAGTTAGAGTTATCGCTGAAGTTCGGGCGGTGTGAAGTCTTCGTTTTCATTGCCGCCCGAATACTTCCTGAATCCGCCGACGTAACAGCTGATGCGTTCCGCTTGTGTCTCGCGGAATGCATCAGCGTTGGCTGTGTGATCTGGCTGTTCCTGCGGCTTTGACAGCCTGTTAAGGAGCGACGGCGGTGGTGAATTTGTTCACCTGCATCCAGTCATAAAGTCGGTCTGGCCAGGACTTCAGGATGGGATCCGCCTGGGCCAGTCCCACGCCGTGGCGTCCGTTTTGGTAGACGTGCAGTTCTGACGCCTTGTTGCCGGTACGTCGCAGTGCCGCATAGAACTCGAGGGCGTTTTCCACGGGGACAGCAGCATCCTCCAGTGTGTGAAACAGAAACGTCGGTGGTGTCTTTTCGGTGACTCGTTTTTGATTCGACAGCAGTTGCACCAGCTCGTCATTTTCAACGTTGTCCGGGCCCAGCAGATTTCGGCGGGAACCTTCATGAGTGAGGGGCCGTTCCATCGTGATCACGGGGTAACAGAGAATGGCGAAGTCCGGGCGACTGGAGACTCGGTCGATGGGATCGCTGGCGTTTGCGTCGCCATCATCGAAATGTGTGGCCGCGGTGGAAGCGAGATGTCCGCCGGCTGAAAAGCCCATAACGCCCAGTCGCATGGGATCCGTGCCGGTGGTGGCTGCCTGAGCTCTGACCGTTCTGATCGCTCGTGCCACATCACCTTTCTGGATCGGGTGATGGTAGCCCTGGGAACCGAGACGATACCGCAGGATCCACGCATGAACGCCGCGGGCATTGAACCATGCGGCAATCTGATGCCCTTCGTGATCCATAGCCAGACCGCCGTAGCCTCCGCCGGGACAAACAACAACTCCGCATCCGGTGGCCTTGTCCGCGGGAGCGGGAAAAGCCATGAGGGCCGGAACGTCCTTGTCTGCGGTGCCTTTGGCGCCTGGCGCACCCTGCGGCCACAACGGTGTCCAGGTTTTTTCCTGTGCCACGCCGACCGCGGCCAGCGGCAGCAGCACCGCACAGATGGTCGTTAATACGGATTGAATCTTCATCAGGAACTCTCCATGTGGGGAAGGACGGACTATGTTCGACAAAAGTATCCCGATTGCGTCGGAAAAGCTCAAGGGGGTGGGTTCAGAAAAGGGGTCAGGAACCAATAGTGCGA
>JALQWE010000598.1 GCA_023258825.1 Planctomycetaceae bacterium
CCAGTTCGCCACGGGCTTCGTTCGCGTTATGACAGTCAATGCAGTACTTCTGCAGGTACGGCTGAACTCGCTGAACATAAATGTCGTCGCACGCCGCCGGGACGGCCAGCCCTTCGGACACAATGATCACACCGCAGGTCCACAAACAGCCAACAAGCCCACGGTCACACACCCAGTACAACCAGAACGGACGGAATGCTTGCCGGATTGATGAACAGGAGAACATGAATCACCACGCTGGAGAATCTGGTGGGCGGCAGGGAGGAAACGTTTCAGGCAGATCCACAGTCTAACACCACCACCGCCCCCTTGACCAACGTCCGAGCCCCTTCATCCCTCGTTCCTCGTTCCTATTCCCTGTTCCCTATTCCGTCCATTTCCAGCCACGCCAGCAAGTCCCGGATGTCTTCCAGCGTCAACACGTCAAACAATCCCGCCGGCATCGGGGATTGCTTCAGCGTCCGCACGTCCTCGATCTCCTTCCGATCCACGTCCTGCACCATCGAAAGTCGCAGCGGGTCGGTGTTCACACGAATCAATTCCGACCGAAAATCTCCGCCTGTCAGGATTCGCCCCGTGACCACGGTACCGGAGGTCGTTGTGATCTGTGTCAATCGGTACGGTTCGGCCACAACCGCGGAGGGATTCAGGACGGATTCGCAAATGTCCCGCCGTGAAAACCTGCGGGCCACGAAGCTCAGGTCCGGTCCCACGGCCGGTCCACTGGCGCCCACGCGATGACACCGCACACACAATGCCTCGCGGAACACCACCGCCCCCCGCTCCGCATTCCCCCGCACAGCATCCGCTGCAAACAACGGCTCCAGATCAGCCAGCACCCACTCACGAACACGCGTGCGTGCCGGGACGGCCTCTTCTTCGACGGGTTGCTCCTGCAGTAACGCTCCCAGCCCCTCCTGCTCGGTCGCTGACAGCCCGGCCAGAGCGTCCTCGCGCAGACGTTTCAGAAACACCGGCATGCCGTCTCCGCCTGTGAACCCGGTGCCGCGATTCAGCACCGTGAAATACAAACGACGCTGCTCGTCATTCAGCCGATTCAATTGCCTACGCAACGCCACCAGGCCAGCCAACTGGTCCCGCTGATCGACACTCTGCAGCATGGCCAGCGAATCCGGAATGGCCGCCGTCTCCTGCCATTCGCCCAACGCTGTCATGACCTGCCGAGCCAGAGTTCTGCTGTCCAGCCCAGGGCCGGTCATCAGAGCATCTGCGGTGGTCAGGCTTCGAAGTCGTTGCACCAGGTCCGGCAGCAGCCAGTGGCGACACTCGGCAAACACCGGCGCCGAATCCTCAGCCAGCTGCGTGGCCAATTGCAGTCGTATGGACAGTGATCGCAGTGGATCCAACGCGGGAATTTCTGTTTCTGAATTCGTTCCGGCTCCTGCAGATTCCTTCGCACCAATCCCGGAGGCTTGTTTCCCGGTAACAAACAGACGCTGCAGCACCCGCTGAGTCAATGGCCCGTCGCCCAGCTTCACCAAGGCCATCGCAGCGGTCTCAAAACCGGCGTCATCCGTCAACCCCATCGCACGTTCCACCCATGCGGTCGACGGTGTCTGCTCCAGCAGCACCACCGCCTGTGATCTCAGCACCGGGTCTGCTGACGCCAGCAGCGGAAGTGCCAGCTCCAGACGCTGCTCCACTGTCATCTCCGTCGGGGGTTCACGCAGCGCGGCATCCAGGGCACGCCGAGTCTCACGCAGCGATGCCGCATAGTCCTCCTGCTCTTGTTCATGAATTCCGACGCCTGGCCCCGCGTCGCGGCTCAGAGGCTGCTGTGTGCTGGTCTGCTGATTTGATACTCCGGCATTTTCCTGACCGTGGGCGTCGGTCCATGACAGTCGGTACAACGCCGACTGAGTTTTCCGGCCTCCTGTAATCAGGTACATCGCCCCATCGGGACCGCAGGCCACGTCCGTGACATTCAGCGGCCGACCCTGCAGAAACAGCTCTGCCTCACCGCGGTACGACGCGCCCCGCGGACGCAGATGCACCGCCAGAATACGCCCATAAGCCCAGTCCAGCACATACAACGCCCGCCGATATTTTTCAGGAGCCCGCAGCCCGGTGCCAAACATAACCGACGTCGGCGACCCCTTACCCAGATCCATCACAGCCGTCGCCATGTCCGCCTGATCCGGATAATAGGGAGGCCATTGGCCCTGTGTGATTCGCCAGCCGAAATCCGCCCCGGCAAACAGATGCCACAGCCGAGTCGGGCGGTACCACGGAGTGTCCATGTCATATTCGTTGTCCGCATCCCATGTAAACACGTCGCCTGCCGCATTCACATCAATTCCGTATGGGTTTCGCAAACCCGTGGAGACCAACTCCCACTCCGTTCCGTCGGGGTTCATCCGCATCAGTCGACCTTCCTGCTGACGCGGACCACGGCGTGACTCCCGCAGCGGAGATGTCAGATCCCGCACGGCCTGCTCCGGCACCTCGACGGAATCGCCCTGAATGGCATAGATCCAGCCGTCCGGAGCAAGGGCCAGATCATTTCGGCCATGACCCAGCCCACCGGGAAACTCCCGCAGGGTCTGCACCTCGTCAAGTGACCCGTTCTGATCCGTATCTCGCAGCCGCACCAGCGCCCGGGAATTGTTCGCGCTGGCATAGAGTGCGCCGTGGGCATACAGTAATCCCCGACACTCCAGCAAGCCCTTATTGATGATCTCCGCACTGCTTACTTCAGGAGTTGAACCCTGTAAGGTTAAACGAAATAATCCCTGATCTTCCCGAGCGATCGTCAGGCGGCCCTCCGGATCAAAGGCCAGACTGACCCAGGAACCTTCATCAGCCGCCGCGGTTTTCAGCAGCTGCAGCTGTGTCCCGGGCGGCAACTGGAACTGTGGG
>JALQWE010000599.1 GCA_023258825.1 Planctomycetaceae bacterium
ATACCCGGGCTGCTCCACTTTGATCGGTATGGAATAGCGACTCTTGCCCGCAGCAAACTGCACGACCTGGCGTGAGATTTCTCGACCACCCTCGGACAGCACCAACTCACCCGTACCGGCTTTCAGCGAATTCAAAACGATCGACGCTTCGTAGGATTCCCCAAGCCGAACAAGTCGAGGTAAGTCCAGACGCTCCAGCAGCACCTCAGACTCATACACATAATCCATCGGTACCACACTGACTTCCACATCCCGCGCCTGCAGATCGTCCAGTACGTCCTTCAATTGGCCAACCGTCTCCGTTCCGTCACTGATCAGAACGATCCGCCCTAACTGGTCCTCCGGCAGCATCGCTGCACTCAATGCCAGTGACTGCTCAAGGTTCGTCGCGTCCTGACTCACCTGCGAATTGACATATCGCTCAAACGGAAAGGTGGCCCTCGGCGGATATTCCACCGCCGGTGTCCGACCAAACACAACCAGCCCCGCTTCGTCCGAGGCCGGCTTGCCTGCCACCGTTTCCGCAACAAAGTTCAAGGCTTCAGAACGCCACGGACTGACCGAATCCGAGACGTCCACGTTGTATACCACAGCCACTCGATCATTCGTACGAACCGCCCGCGGTTCCGCCAGCACCATGATCAGAAAACCACAAATCAGCAATCGCACAAATCCTGCCCACGCCCCCCGACGCGCCGGCAGTCCCGCATGCCCCGCCGCCTGCATCCACCAAACCCATGGCCCCAGAAGCAATAACAGCAACATCCAGGGACGCGCAAATTCCAGCTCCCGGACAACCTCAAATTGCGGATAACCAACCCCCCAGTCCGTCAGCAGACTGACTTCCAGCCAACCCCGCGATGTCCAGCGCTGCGGACTGCCGGACGTCACCAGAATCGTGGGCAGTATCGACACCAGCTGCAAACCTATGATCAATGCAGCGGCCACCAGCGGCCACACAGACCACCAGGTCACCGCACGATGCGGTGGCGGAATTATTCGGCGCAGAACTCCACGAAACCACTTCACGGATGCAACTCCACCAGGCGATGATTTCCCGTATCCGCTACCAAAACCCTGCCATCTGTCAGTACGGTCAAGTCCCAGGGCTGATAAAATTCTCTCAGATTGCGCCCCGGGTTTCCATATCGCCCAAGCACCGTTCCGTCAGAACTCAGAACAGTCAGCCGCGCGGCCTTGTTCTCAATCACATAAATCCGACCATCCGCCATCACCCGCAAATCATAGGGATAGGCCAGAGGATCAGATTTGTCTGGTAATTTCACAATCCGACGAAACCCTCCGTCCTGACCAAAAACCTGAATCCGGTCATTGAACGCGTCCACCACGAACACTTCGCCATCACGCAATGCCAGTCCGCTCGGACGCTGAAATTCGCCGTCACCCGTCCCATGCCGGCCAAATTCCAGCAAATACCGCCCCTCCAGATCGAATTTCTGAATCCGCTGGTGATCACCGTATTCGCCTACGTAAAGATTTCCCTCGGTGTCCTGCGCGATCGCAACCGGGAACACAAACTGCCCCGGCCCTCGCCCCTCCGTGCCGAACATCCTGTCCACCGTCCCGTCCGGATGAAAGACGACCACGCGGTGGTAATGAGTATCCGCGACGGCCACGCGTCCGTCCTGCAACTTCCAGATGCCTTCCGGTTTCCCGATTCGTGATTCCGGCATGTCCCACTGCTTTAACAATTGCCCCGTAGCATCGTACACCAGTACCCGACCCGCATCGTCCAGGACAAACACCGTGTCGTGCTCGTCCGAGTACAATCCACGAGGTGCCGGGACAAACTGCTCCGCAGCCGGTACTTTCCAGACACGCACGTCGCCGATGATAAATTCCGGGTCCCCGGCTCGCTCTCCACACCCCACAGTCAACAACAGCAAAACCGCTACCGTGGCCCAGCAAGGTCGGCCTTCACTCCCCGAAACGGTTCCCCGCTGCCCACCGCCCGACGCCGTTCTCATGCGTGCCCCCGCCCACGCTCCCGCGCAGTCTGTTCCCGTACCACGATTCGCATGCCCTGACACAACTCAACCCGCGGACTGCGATGCAGAATCCGCAACTCGCCGTCACCCACTCTGACATCCGTCTCGCTCATGCCACCACACACCCGTGTTCGCAAAACCTCCACACCCCCCAAACCTCCAGACGCTAACTCCACATCGATCCATTCCGGTCGGCTGGCCCCCGCCGTACGCCCAACCTGCGAAAGTCCAATCGCTTCCCGCTCACCCACGGAAAACCAGTTCAATCGGCCGGCAAATCGCCCAAGATCCGCTTCCGGTGGATACTCATACAACTCCCTCACCGTCCCCGTATACCACAATCGCCCATCCCGCAAACCAATCACCCGTTCCGCATGACGCAGCAAAATCTCCGCTTCATGACAGGAAAATATCAGTGTCGTCCCGGCTTGTTCCGCATACTCACACAACACGTCCCAGTACCCCGGCTTCCGTACCGGATCCACATGCGACAAAGGCTCGTCCATCAACAACACACAGGCTCCGGACAGGACGCCCCGCGCCACGGAAAGTCGGGATTGCTCACCCTGCGATAACTCTCTCGGTCGCGCGTCAGCCCGATGACTCAGATCCAGGCGAGCCAGAATTTCGTCTGCCCTTTTTCCGGATAACACCCGCAACTCTTCACCACGGCGGTCACGCACACCCGGCTGAACCACCAGCAGGTGCTCCCGCACCGTCAGATGAGTCCACAGGCCACCTGTTTGCGGAACCCAGTAAACGGGCAACGGCCACCCCGATTGCCGCCCCCCGCCATCGCCACGCAAGGACTGCCTATCCACTCCCATCCACGCCGTAAACCGATCCAACTTCCCGCTGTCCAC
>JALQWE010000600.1:0-246 GCA_023258825.1 Planctomycetaceae bacterium
GCGCCTGCGCGGAATCATTGACCAGCACGTCCGTACGTCCGTCTCCATCAATATCGCCTGTCACAACGGCCCGATCCCGCCCCGAATCGCCGGGACCGATGCCATACCGCAACAACTGCTCAGGAATCCCCTCCTGCGGCTTCGCAGGCTGCAGGGCGGAAATCACAAGTCGACCACTCCGTGATTCCACCGTCACCACTTCGGCTCCCGGGTTGCCATCCACGTCCGCAATCGTCACGGCACGCG
>JALQWE010000600.1:256-2532 GCA_023258825.1 Planctomycetaceae bacterium
CCGTAGTGAAGGTCGTCTCAGGACCAATTCGCCCATCCGGTGTCTGCAGACGAACAGCAACCGATCGGGAATTCGCTTCACCCACCACGTAACTCAAGTCGTCTCTGCCGTCTCCATTCAGGTCGTCCACCTGCACCAGCCCCGGCCGCTCCGAGGTGTTCATCAGAGACTCCGGAGCCCGCATCGTGCCGTTGTCCGCCTGAAAAATCACCCACGTCACGTCCTTTCCCGTCACCACAATGTCCGTGCGTCCGTCTGAATTCAGATCCCCCGCGCCCATGATCGACGCCACCTGCTCCAGACCCGGCAGACGCACCGTCCATTTCTCCGTCCACTCTGTCTGCCCCGGCGCCGGCTGATATCGGATCGCCAACTGATCCGGTGCCCCGACAACAGCCAGATCCAGCCGCTGGTCTCCATTGAAGTCTCCATGCACCAGCGCCGCAATCGCGCGGTCCATCGGCAACTTTCGCTCCGCAAACCGACCGTCAGACGGCAGGTCATTGACCGACTGCGGTTTCGCTGCCACTCGCTTCTCCGCCGACTGCTGCAGAAACAGTCGCAGCGAACTGGAGAAATTGTCCACCACAACCACGTCCGTCAGCCCGTCCCCGTTGAAGTCCCCGGATTGCAGGCCACCAGCACGCTCATGCAGTTTGAAGATCTCTACTCCGCTGAATCCGTAGTACTGTGCAGGGTTCTCCGGCGCAGTAACCACCCCTGCGGCAGCATTCTCAGCGACACTCTCCTGCGCCGGTAATCGACAAGCCACACCAGCCACAAACAACATGCCGACGAAGACCGACGCCGCTCGACGCACCTGAATTCCCGATACCGCCATCGCTCTCTCCACACACTGTTCGCCAGAGTGATTCCCATGTGCGCAGGACCCGCAGGCCCGGCCGCAGTCAACTACCTACGGAACATGCCGTTGCCCTTATCACCACGTGACAGCAGGTACGCCAGTAAATCCAGAACCTCTTCCTGATTCAGCGGCTTCAACAGATCCGCGGGCATGATCGAAACGGTGGACGGCTGAATCTCGTCGATCTCCGACTTCGCCAGCTCCACAATTTTCGTCGGATCTTCCGGATTCGTCAGCACAGTGACCGAAGTGGCGTTCTCAGCGATGATCCGCCCCGTCACAGACAATCCCGCTGTGGTGACCACAGTACTGGCCCGATACTGGTCACTCACCACCTTGCTCGGATCCATGATCGCTTCTGTCAGATCCTTCACCGTAAACCGTCCCGCCAACTGTGTGAGGTCCGGACCGGTGGCCCCGCCACTGCCACCAAACCGATGACAAATCACGCAACGTGTCGCGGCAAACATCTTCTGACCATTCTCGAAATTACGATCTTTCAAGCCGGACTCCGCCAGCATGCGAACTTCGTCCAGAGTCCAGTCATGGCCTGGCCCCGCTGGCTTCGGCAGTTCCGGCGGCGCGTATGGCTTACGTGCTCCGGAGGCCTCAATCAACAGTCGGTCCTTCTCGCTGGCATTCAGAAAACACTCTTCTTCAATGTTCTTCAGAAAACCATGGAAACTGGCGCCGCCAGCCCAGCGATGAGCCCGCTCGAACCAGGCAAAATACGCCTTCCGCTGATCCAGCGTCCATCCCTCTTTCGCGTTCCGCAGACAAAAGGCGTACCACACCTGCTGCTGATCCGGTGCATTCGCAGCCGATGCGGCAATCGCTCCGCCATAGCCACGGTTACGCGCCAGCAAGTCCTGCAGATCCTCCGTCACCGTCGGTCGGGATTCAGCCGTCATCAATCCCACCGCTTTGCCAATCACTGTCGGCGACTTCAGATACACCAGCGCCTGACACAATTCCCGATTCAATTCGTCATCCGCCCCCGGAAATGAACCGTCCAGCTGTTCCAGAAACGCGTTCCGTTCACTCTCTTCCGGCGGGCCCAGACGCAGGAAGACCAGGCTCATTCCCCGCAGATAAGTCAACTGCTGGTCCTTCGTCAGAGTGCTGTACTTCATGCCCTGCAGCAGTCGCAGACTCAGAGTCCGAACCGACTCTTCCGCGTTGGTAATCTCCGTCTCCGTCATGCCCTCCGTCTTCGACAGCGAGGCAATCGGAGCCCTCGCAAACGAAATCACAATCCCCAGCCGATCGTCCGTTGCCGCCTGAGACAAGTCGCCCTCTGCCAATGCCTCCGCATTCTTCATCAGGTCCACAAATAAACGCGAATGATAAAAGGCATTGCCCACGGCAAACTTCAGAAACCGATCCCGGCTCTGCATCAGATCGGAAGAGC
>JALQWE010000600.1:2542-2871 GCA_023258825.1 Planctomycetaceae bacterium
GGCTCTGCATCTCCATCGTCAACTGCTGCAGAAACGTCCCCGCATCCGCAGAAGACTGCCGCTGATCACCCGTGCGACCGGCATGCCACGATTCCAGCACCCGACGACGTGACCGCGGTCCCGCTTCCCGACTGTCCCGCAATTCCACCGCGTCCGTCGATTCCGAACCTGTATAGGTGACGCGAAACAGTTCCGACTGAGTCCCTCGGCCGCCAATCGAAAAATACAGCGCACCGTCCGGCCCGGCCGCCACGTCCGTCAACGGCAGCGGCGTCCGCGAAAGAAATTCTTCCCTGACACCCGTGTAACTGCTCTGCCGAGGTTCCAGG
>JALQWE010000059.1 GCA_023258825.1 Planctomycetaceae bacterium
GGCACAAAAAGATGGCTGTCAAGCCTCGGCGACTTCAGGCCTGTGGAGTTCGCGTCGCGATGTCGCTGAGTTGCAGTTGGCCGGAGGCCAGCCGCTGTTGCAGTTCCGGCGCATCGAGCGCCTGCAGTGGACTGATTTCCACGACGCTGTTTGCGGGCACTGCGCAGCCGGCCTGCTGAAGCCACAGATGTCCGATGCGATTGAGCGCAGCCTGGGAAGTTTCCGCAGAATCCTTCCCCGATTTGTTCTTGACCGGATTGAATTCCCGCGCACGATCACCTTCGATGATCAGTGTGCGTGTGGCCATCGGCAGTGCATCGAAGATGAAACGTTCCAGCTTGATCGCATTCGGACGATTTGGATCGTTGGGTTGCACCAGAACACCGTCCGCGTTGACCCAGGGGACATTCTTGCGTGCCACATGCAGCGGCAGTTGGCGTCCTTTGCCGGTCAGGCCCTGCAGAAAGGCCAGATCGAAGACATGGATCGCCGTGTTGCCAGCCCAGAAGATCCACTGCCCGGAGTCATCATGCCGAGCGGCTTCTTCGGGAGTCAGTTCACTGTATTCGATGATCTCTGTGTGGCCCTCTATGTCGACCAGGACGCCCATGCGTTCGGTGGGGCTGTCCTTGCAAACCACACTGGTTGTCAGCTGAGACTGATGCAGACTGTGAAATCCGATGAGTGCGGGATCGGCCACGATGGCTGTGGGATTATCAACCTGATGATAGAACAGGTGCCGCACACCTTCGTCATGCAGACGAGTCAGCAGCCCGGCATTCTGCAGAGCCATAATCAGCCCACCATGTCCATCCGGAGACAGGGCGAGTTCTGTGGGACTGGCCAGCAGAAGTTGTCCCGTGGCCGCATCAAGAGCGGGCAGGCTGCCCTGCTGAAAAAAGACGACGGAGGCGGGTTCAAGGCCGAAGTACGACTGGGACTCAAAGAAACGTACGGTTTCCTGGTGTGTGGCGTCACTGGTCATGATCAGCCACGGGATGGCTGCGTGATGCCGTCGTCGTCGGGCAAGAATCTGTTCGGCGAAGACCTGAAACAGAGTGCGGTTCGTCACCGGACCAATGGGAAACATACCTTTCGGGTGCTCGAAGCCCAGGCGTGTTCCCTGGCCCCCGGCGACCGTGATGACGGCCACCTGACCATTCTGCAGAGCCTGTTCGCCGGTGCGGATGGCCTGAGCCCATGCATCGGAGTCACTGGCTGAGACCGGTTGTCGAACCACATTGTGAGGGGCGCGAGCCTGAGCAGGCCGATGGACCGCGTGTTCGCTGGGCGTGTCTGTCAGAGCTGCCCGCCAGGTGTCGCGAAGCATCTGAAAATCGACCGTCTGGATCTGCTCCAGCAGTCGATGCTGGTCCGGGACCGGCAGTGACTGCAGAGCCTGCAGCAGCGGCTGCTGGTGAAAAGTTGTCAGGGTCTGGCGGATGGTTTCGGGGAGTGATGACATACCGAACGTGCTCAATGCATGTGGTGGAAAGACGGAAGTTGTGCGCAACTTGCCCCGGCAACAGGTGTCGGGGAACACGGGCCACCGGCACGGGAGCCGATGATTGGTCCGAACCGAGTGCCACCTTGTCGCTCCCCAAACGGTCTCCCATGACCCTCTAAGAATCCCATCGTGCGAGGGGGCATGGCGGGATGTTCCGGACGGGGGCGGACCTGTGGGGACCGCTGAGCGGAAAAGACGGCCACGGGGACACAGGATAAGAAAAATCCCCTAATCGCTACCAGCGGACATTTTGCGGTCGGAAGCCGGGCGACGACCCTGAAAAGTGGGGGCAGACGGGGCATTTACTGTTCACTATAAGGACCTGGCCCTCAACTTTGCCCAACATCCCCGGAATTGGCGTCGTATTCAGGCCGTAGGCGTTGAAGATTGGACCGGTTTGGGCAATTTCTGGCCGGGTCGCCATTTGTTTTTGTCAATTTGGCTGAAATCTGCAAAAATCGGCGTTTTGTGATTGCTTTCAGGACGTGACCAGGGTCGCAGGACGCAGACCAGCATTCTTCCCCGGCAGGCAATCGACGGATTGTTCCGGGTAGTTCTCTTTGGAAAGAATTCGAGTGGCTGACGACGAAAAGAACGACGACGGTTTCAGGGACGCTCCAGCAACTCCCGGGGCTGCTCTTCCAAAGAAAACCCTGTTTTCGGACGATTTTGATAATCCGGATCGTCGTGAGGACATGGATGAACTTCCGGAAGAGGAACCTCTGACCCCGGAATTGGTGGAAGAAGAGGCGATTCGTGGCGACTTCATGCTGCGCTGGGCCACGGTCTTTCTTGCCATCCTCATGGCGTTCACCCAGATCAGCGACACGAAGCCGCTGGTACTGATACGATCGGGTGAGCAGATGCGTGCCGCCGGCGGCCTGCCGCAACGCGCCGATCAGTTGTCACTGACCATGGAAGGCAAGTCCATCACGAACGTGGGCTGGCTGTTCGACCACCTTGTCAGTTTTGCCTGGCAGTTGGGTGGAGACAAAGGCTTAACGGGCCTGAAGGTGCTCGTGGCGGCCTTCATCGGGCTGATTCTCAGTCGGATCTCGATCCCGGGGCTGCCAACATGGTGGAGCTCCGTGTGTACTGGCTTCGCCATCGTCGCCTGTTCACAGGACTTTATTCCTGCCCATGAACTGATCACCATTCTTGGCATGGCGCTGCTGATGCAGTTCATTGCCGGACATCGGCTCGGCCAGGGCGCCGGGTTGCTCTGGAAACTACCCGCACTGTTTGTGGTCTGGTGCAACCTCGACCCAAGAGCGTGGGTAGGTGTCTTCGTTGTGGTTCTGTACGCGCTTGGTTCGGCGATTCATCGGCGCGGTCTGATCCGTCAGGGACTGGCCGAAGAACGGATCCCGGCGGCGTTGGGACTGCCGGCTGTTCTGTGCGTTGCTGCGTTGCTGGTCAATCCTTTTCCGCTTGCGTCTCTGACGTCACCGCTGTCGATGTACACGCGTGAGTATCCGGCGATGCAGGCGCAGAAAAGTCTGCGGCCGGAACTGGCGGCCGGAGCCTTCGACAACCGAGTGGATTATTATTCCGTTCTGAACCCGGGCGCGATTCGCCTTTTTGATCACTCTCACATTGCCGCGCTGACCGTAATGCTGATGGCGTTTGCCGTGCTGATGCTGTCGATGGGCACTGAAGCTGCGGAGGCCAGAAGAAGCAACATCGTGGGCTCATTCTTCCGCGGTCTGGTTCGCACGCTGCGAATTCCGGAAGCCTTCGGACTGGGGCGACCAGTTCGGGAAGCCGGCTTTCTGTTTGTGCTGCTGGGGCTGTTCCTGTTGGCGCTGATGGCGGCGCACGAACTGCCGGCAGCGGCTGTCGCCTGTGCCGTGATGGCCGGTATCTCCGCTCAGGACTGGTATCGCCGAAGCTTTTCGATGACGTACACCGTGGATTCCACAGAACTGCTGTTCTCTCGCGGTGGTCGTGCGGTGACTGTCCTGGCGATGGCATTGCTGGGCTTCGCGGTTGTTGCATCGCGGCTGCCGGGGGCGGCACCACTGGGATTTGGTTTCGACCCGGAAACTCGAATCACCGTGGAGACCTTGTCCAGCCAGATTAAGTCCCTGGATCCCAAGGCTCGGATTTTTCACACGCGAGTGGATCAGGGTGACCTGCTGATCTGGAACGGCCGCAAAAGTTTTGTCGATAGCCGGATTCTGCCGTTCACATCTTCGGCTAACCCTGTGTTTGAGCAGCATGACGTCATTCGCAGCTCAGTCCTGCGTCCTCCGGCTGATCTGTCCGGTATTTCCGATCCCACCGAGAAGAAATCGCTTGAAGCAAAACAACAGCAGAATCAGGTCGCGGCAAAGGAAGCCCTGCAGAACTACGGGATCACGCACGTGATGTCCCGGCTGGCTCCTCCCGGAGTTCCGGACTATCAGACCATGCTGACGCTGGCAGCAACCGGCGAATTCATTCCGGTCAGCATCGGTGCATCGGCCGCTGTGCTGGAAAAGATTTCCCCGACGATGTCCCAGGAAGCCGTGGCCGCGAAGATTCCGAAATTCATTGACATGGCATTTCGAGATACGAAACCCATGGAAATCGGTCTGCGGCAGTTCGCCAGCCCTCAGGGATTTTACGACCGCTATGTCTATCGGAACCGCCCGTTCACCAACGCAAATCGTCGTATCGCTCAGCACTACATGGCTCTTGCCACCACAAATCCGAACGCGCTGGAAGAGGCAATGTCGGCCATCGCACTGCTGACGCTGTCGATTCGCAATCTGAATCAGTCGCTGCAGGACTATCCGGACGACACCAGCGCCTATGTGCTGCTGGGGCAGGCCTATTTCCGACTGGGCTTGCTGGAGCAGACTGTGAATGGCGGCGAGGCCAGCATTCGTTTGCGACAAACTCGGTATTTCCAGGCAGTAGCCGCGTTCCGCCAGGTCGTCAAAGCGGATCCGGATTCCATCCGCGCCTGGGAAGGTCTGATGACCAGCTACGAGGCCATGGGACGCCAGGATCTCTTGCTGGAAGCCCTGGAACGCTGGCTCGAACTGGCGGAGAAAGAAAAGGTTTCCTCCGAGCAGCGTGAACGCTTCGAACAGTACCGGACTCAGCGATTTGCCCAGCAACGCGAACTGGAAGATCTGCTGGTAGAATCTGATGCCCAACTGGACAAGCAGATTGAAGAGCAGATTGCAGCAAATGCCGCGGCCATGGAAGCCAGCAAAGCACAGGCGGCAAAAGCGGAGCAGGCCAACGTCGTTTCAGAAGAGAACGAGAATCAGGCCCGCGAGGCCATCTTGTCGGCCGTGCTGGCGAATAGTGCCGGACGTCCCCGCCGCGCTCTGAATTCTCTGCAGGACAAGGCCGCTCTGGTGCGCGGCGTGCCCATGGGTGTTGTACTGCTGGGCCAGTTGTTGCTGGAAACCGGAGAACTGGAAGAAGCTCATCAGTTGCTGTTGGGGTTGAGTCAGGACGCGTTGAAGCAGCCCGAAGCGTTTCTGGGGACCGAATGGCAGCTTCCTGTTGCGATTTCGCAGTTGGGAGTTTGCGATTACGAGCTCGCGGCCGAAACCTGGTCGACACAGCTGAAGGATATTGAACGGGAACTGCAGAATCCGACAGCCTACATGCCTGTGCTGTTCTCGCTGCCACTGATCGCCGACGCCAACTTCGAGGTGAATGGTGCGTTGCCCGTCTGGCCATTCCGCAATTCAATGGCCCTGAATCAGCAGATTGCCGGGACCAATGATGCCCGAGCAGAGCTGATGCTGATGCAGGCTGTTGTGAAGATCGAACAGGCTGATTGCGAAGCCGCAAAGCAGATTTTGAAGACCGTGCTGACCGAGCTGGGTGAAAATCGAGTTCGAGGGCTGGCTCTCATTTACTACGCCATGCTGGATGTGGATTCGCAGAAGGTTCTGGAACCCTTCAACGTCAATCCCTGGGAAGAATTCGACTATCCCGGCGAGCCCGTGCCGCCACCACCACCGGCCGGGGCGACAGGTGGTGCTGCTCCTGGCGGAGCAACTCCGGCGGGTGCCAATGGCCCAGCGGGTGCTCCCGGCTTGACTCCTCAACCGGCGGCAGGCGCCACGGGGGCCGTGCGTCCCGCAGAAATCGGTGCCGGTGCGTTGCCGGGTGTTGCTCCGTAAGTCGTCAAGGTCGGCGTGTCAGTGATCGTGCGGTTTCATCGGAAGCCGCACAATGATTGCATCAGCCGGGTGTGCTGAGCCGGGTGTGTTGAGCTGGCATGCGGAATCGGTGCTGAACCAGCAAGTGGTTGAGTCTTGTGGCGGCCAGATGAGCCGCCGATTCAATCCTTCGGCCGTCTGAAAACCCTGCAGATGGCGATGTCACAGCCAACCGCTGTCGTGCATGTGCCCATGGTGCTGATCTGGCCGACGCGGGGGCGTGGTGAGCCACTGAGTGGCGTTATCGCGAACTGGATTGGCAACGACCGCGCTGGGGTTCGGACGCACAAATATAGCTACTGCCGCGGGAAAATTGCTCCAGGACCGGCATGATGTCAGCCCGTCGTGAGTAACATAGGCCATAACGGGACGACGCGTCAATGCGCGACAAGTTGTCGTTTGAGTTGCGCGGGTGCAGAAGACCAGTGCCTTCTGCACCTTTGGCCACTTGAACGTCGGCAAAGCCGTTACCCGGGTGCATTCAACGGGTGAACCGTTTCAGGACAGAATTTTGCTGCGGAGGTTTTGCAGCAGCGAGACAGCGTGACCGATATCGGCCTTCTGGCGAGCGCGATCCTGAGGAATTTCTCGTTCAATCGTCAGTGGGCCGGTGTAGCCGATTTCGAGCAGTGTGCGGAGGTAGCGTTCCATGCCGACATCACCGTCGCCCAGGGGAACTTCCTGACCCCACGCGGTACCACGCACGTCAGCGGATGCCCACTTTGCATCTTTGCAGTGAATGCTGCGGACGTACTTACCCACCTTCTTTAATGCTTCGATCGGTTCACCGGTTCCGTACAGAATCATGTTGGCCGGGTCGAAGTTGATGAACAGATTATCACGCTGCACATCATTGATGAACTGCAGCAGATGATCGGCTGACTCCTGACCGGTTTCCAGATTCAACTGCTGACCGTTTGCCTTGACGTGATCGAGCAGATCGCGAGTGGTGGCGATGAGGTTTTTGTAGCTTTCGCTGCTTGTATCATGCGGTACAAAGCCGATGTGCAGAGCCACGGTCGGACAGTTCAGCAGTTTGGTGAAATCGCTGATTTCCTTCATTTCCTGAACGCGGGCTGCGCGGGTTTCTTCAGGGACCAGTCCTACGGTACGTGCAGTGGTGGCGATGTCCGCATAGCTTTCACCCTCAAATCCACCGAAAACAGCGGTGATGGTGATGCCGGCATCGGAGCATCGCTTAAGAAATGCGGCGGCAGCCTGCGGGTTGCGAGTTCCAGCGTGCGGAGCATGGACCTGGATCGTCGGAACGCCCAGTTCCTGAGCGACATCCAGATGCACGCCAAGACCTGCGTCGATCGACGCAAATACACCAATCTGCCACTTCGCCATCGCTCACGTCTCCCTTGTTTCGAACTGGAATGCCGGAAGTGTATTGAAAAAGCCGCCTGTGGCAAGTGGCGCCTGCCATCGGCGCAGTCACGTCACTCTGATGCAGCTACGATGAAGGCTACTACTCATTTGCCGCCGTGTCTGCGGTTTGCTGTTCATGGCGACGGCAGTCACGGATGATCACATAAAAGGCCACCAGATCATAAAGTGTGTGGGCCGTGATCGGGATCAGCAGATTTGGTGTGGAGTCGGATGCCACGAGGGCCGTGAGATACAGCCCGAGAAATGCGGCCAGCATCGCATACACCGGGGTCACGGCATGCGCCACGCCAAACAGCAGATTCGTCAACATCACGGCCAGCACAGGATTCCACGCGGAAATCCAGGCGTAGAGAAAACCACGAAAGAAAATCTCCTCGCACACCCCGGCCAGCAATGCCAGCAGGATCAGGTCGATGAAGCGACAACGCGCAAGGAAGACGCCGATCGTTTCCCGCAGAAATCTGCGGATCTGCAGCATTCCCGACGACCTGGAAAGCATGCAGATCGCCAGCAGGGCGAGCATCGGGAGTGTGGCTGCAAGTCCGAGAATAAAATCCTCGGAACGCCACTGCAGCCAGAGCGTCGGGTTGGTGCCCGTGACCCAACCCATCACGAAGGCGATCAGCAGCAGACCTCCTTCAAAAATACCGGCGCTGATCAGAAACTGACCATGCGTGAGTTCATCGTCGGAGCGGGAAATTTTGGAACTCCCTGAAGAAACTGCAGGCGTCTGCACAAGGGCGGAACCGATGTGCTGTGAACTGAAACAGTGTAACCAAACTGCCGACGAATGTCAGTCGCCGTGCTGGTGGGGTTAAAACCGAACCACGGTTGGTGTACTGAGTTGCTTCTGGTGTGCAGGATTGGTTCGCGGAGACATTCACTGCGGTGGTTGGCTGGATCGGGCCGATTCCTCCGGCAGCAGCAGAAGTGATCCTGCAGGAATGCCGCGTGCAGGGTTCAGCATGTTTGCAACGAGCATGTTGGTAACTGTGTCGTCAACCAGTGTGGTTCGCGGGAACAGAACAAGAGGGGCTGAGCATTCGTGTGAAGTCTGCTGCAATGCTTCGACGGGAGAATCCGCGACCGGATAGACTCGGAGGCCCTGAGGCAGCGTGCGATAATCGCACTGCGCCAGCGATTCGTGGATGACCTGTTCGATGGTCTCGTTCGGTGTGAATTTCCCGGTTGTGGACGTGCAGGGCCGCACATGGAATTTTACGTGCAGAGCTTTTGCGATGGCCACAGCATCGATCAGGGTCTGCAGGGGACTCTGTTGGCACGACACAAGGGCCACCACATCCGTCGGAGCCATCAATGAGGACTCGGGATTGGCAGGAGTTGTGGGGTGCAGCCAGAGGTAGCCAGGAAAGTTCTGTAATGCGGACCGCCAGCCAGTCTGTCGTGGAAACACCAAAGATGTTTGTGGTGCCGGTGCCATGGTTGAGTCGGGGGTGGTTGAATCGGGGACCGTCAACGAAAACAGCAAGCCGGGGTCGCAGGGTGTTGAGGTCAGCAGATCGGTCCACTCCGTGGTTGTAAAGCATTCAAATTCGCTCACGGAGCTTCCTGCGCGGTGGGCCTGCTGGTTGATGAGTGGGCGAAGTTGGCTGAGCAGATCGACGGACGAAACTGGCTGAGTCGGCGTGGTGACCTGTGCAGGCCCGGCAAAGGGTTGATCTGAAGGATGCAGCAGCGCAACAGCCAGCGGCAGTTGGCAGGCTGCAGAGAGCAAAGCGGCGTGTTGAAACGCCTGCCCCACGTCGATTGGCAGAGCGCCCCCGGGGGAACTGGAAACAGGAATCCGTTCGGATTCCAGAACAACAATCAGGCGACGAATCCCCAGCATTATAGCGGACTTTCGGGGGTGGCACGTGGTGCCAAAGTAAGAAGTAAATGGTGACAGGCAGCCGTGGGACAACAACACGGGAAATGATAGGACGGCAAAACACGTCAGGGAAACAGTGAATTCCCGCGAAGATTGCCATCAAGTTCAGGACAATCGCTGGTATCCCTGGGAAAACACCACTATCATCAGTGTGGGGAATTCTATTGTTTCTCAGGAAATCGCGGGGAATGGCGTTAATCTATTTGTTTTTGGCAGTACTCCTGGTGCTGCTGAATGGATTCTTTGTTCTGGCAGAGTTTGCGGCGGTGAAGATGCGCCCGTCACGGGTGCGTGAACTCCTGGATGACGGCGTTCGAGGTGCCGTGGCTGCCAAACATGTTCAGGATCATCTGGACGAATATCTCTCGGTCTGTCAGGTCGGGATCACCTTCACGTCGATCGGTCTGGGGTTCGTGGGTGAGCCGGCGGTGGTGCGGTTGATCGAACCGCTGCTGCTGTGGTCGGGGTGGTTTGCCCGTGAGAACACTGCCACTGTTCTGTCAGCGCACGCTGTGGCGTTTGCAATAAGTTACGCAATCGTCAGTTATGCCCACATTCTGATTGGTGAGCTGGTTCCAAAATCCATGGCGATCCGCAGAACGGATCGAGTGTCCCTGTGGACAGCACCGCTGTTGCGTGTCTTCCTCACGATGTTCGCGCTGCCGTTGTGGGTTCTGAATGGATCCGCCAATTACCTGCTGAATCTGATGGGATTGGGGAAATCAAAGGGACACGAGACTCACAGTGAGGATGAGCTCCGCATTCTGCTGAACCAGTCGCAGTCCTCGGGCCTGATGAGCTTTCGGCGATTGTTGTTCCTGGAAAACGTCTTCGATCTCGGAGAACTGATGGTTCGTGACGCGATGCGTCCGCGTTCTCAGGTGCGGTGCATGAGCACGGCGGAAACGATCGAGCAGAATCTGCAGATCGCTCGACGTTACCGGTTCAGTCGCTATCCACTGATTGACGGCGACGAAATGCCGTCCGGCTTTGTGCATCTGAAAGACCTGCTGCTGGCAGGAGGGTCCAGCAGTAACCTCAAGACGTTGCTGCGCCCGGTAATCGTGACCGAAGAAACCTCAGGTCTGGAATCTGTGCTGGCCGAGATGCAGAAGAAGCGTTGTCACGTCGCCCTCGTTCGTGATGCTCGGGGTGCGTGGTCCGGTTTCCTCACGCTCGAAGACGTGATTGAGGAAATTGTTGGCACGATCCGGGATGAGTTCGAGGACGAAGAAACGGTCAATCTGGCTGACGCAATCACTGAAGATCGAATTCAGTTGAACATCGAAGCCGACAGTACCATCGAAGCGGTTCGTGAAGCGCTGTTGCGGCTCAGTCCGGACTCACTGCCCATTCCCCGCGACGAAGTGCTCCGGGGTGTCGAAGAGCGCGAGCGGCTGATCGAGACATATCTTGGCCGTCACCTTGGCATGCCACATGCGCGACTGCACGGACTTCAGCGCGCGATTGTGCTGTTCATCAGATCGGCAAAAGGTATCCCCTATCGCGGAACTACGGAACGTGCTCATCTGCTGTTTGTGCTGCTGACACCATCGGGACAACCCCGCGTACACCAACGCCTTCAGTCCGTTGTCGCTACTCTGCTGGACGAAAGCGAATTCATTCCGGAACGCCTGCGCACCGCGTCCACGCCTGCAGAAGTGCTGGACATTCTCCGGACCGGCGAGCAGGCCACACTCGATTAGGCGTTAGGCGGCATTTCCATCAGTTTTTCCGGATGTTACCACGGCAACTGCTGGAATTTGCTGCTCTTGCCAGAGCCGCAGGTGATTTCCCCGCCGGGAGGCATTATCATCGTAGCGAGCATTCACTGAGTCTGAGGCTTTGCTGTCAATGGAGTCTGCGGCGACGGTTTCCCGAAGTCTCCGTCGCGAATCTGGTTCTCTGGTGCTGAAGGACTCCTCTTGAACAATCGGCTGTATAAGGCCGGTTTCCGATTCAGGGCTGCTGTTGATTCAAAAGTCATTACAGTTACATCAGAGTGATTCAGAACTGGTCTGACAAAAGTTCAGCGGTGGCAGGACATCTGCGGGGCAAGTTGTGACATCCATGGGGCCTGCCCCATGGCAGTGGCTGATAAATTGCCACCAGGTGGGCTGAGTGACGTGTGTTGGAAGGCATTTCTGTCGACGGGAGAAACAGTGATGAGCAACCTGCGGACAGCCTTGCTGTGGTTCTGCGGCATCTGCACCCTGCCATCCTTCACCGTCGCTTTCGGGGATGAACCCGTTGGTGCAGCAGTAGCCGCAGCGACGGATCCGCAGAAGCTGAACTTCTTTGAGCAGAAGATTCGCCCGGTTCTGGTCCAGCATTGCTATTCGTGTCACTCCGCCGACTCTCGCGAGATCCGTGGAGGGTTGCTTCTTGATTCGCGTGAAGGCTTGCTGGTCGGCGGCGATTCCGGACCAGCCCTGGTTGCCGGGCAGCCGGAAGCCAGTGAACTGATCCGGGCACTGAAGCATGAATCAGTCGAAATGCCCCCCGATCAGAAACTCGCGGATTCGATCATACAGGATTTCGAAGTGTGGATTCGTGATGGAGCGGTGGATCCAAGAACCGGTGGAACTGTCGTTGTGCGGCAGAAAATGGACATTGAAGCGGGGCGCAAGTTCTGGTCCTTCCAGCCACTGCAGCAGACGTCGGTGCCTGCCGAGGGAGACGGTTGGGCCAGAAATGACATCGACCGATTTATCGCAGCGAAACATCGTCAGTCCGGACTCACCGCACCGCCCGCAGATGCCGCAGCGGACGTCATTCTGAAACGCCTGCACATCGTGTTGACTGGGCTGTTGCCGACGCCTGAGCAGCAGCAGGATTTTGCAATGAAGTATCCACAGACTCCGGATGCCGCTGTCGCTGAGGTCGTGGACTCGCTGCTGAGTTCTCCACGATTTGGTGAACGCTGGGGACGTCACTGGCTGGATGCCGTTCGCTTCGCGGAATCCACGGGCGGCGGGCGGAGTATGATGCTTCCGGATGCCTGGCGCTTTCGTGACTACGTGATCCGCTCGTTTCAACAGGACAAGCCGTATTCGCAATTGATCCGGGAACACCTGGCCGGAGACCTGCTTCCCGCGTCTTCTGACGAACAGCATGATGACCAGGTCATTGGTGCAGGCTACCTGATGCTCGGTGCCATCAACTATGAGGAGCAGGACAAAGAGCAACTGCGAATGGATGTGGTGGATGAGCAGATTGATTCCATGGGACGCACCTTTCTGGGCATGACACTTGGTTGTGCCCGTTGCCACGATCACAAGTTTGACCCGGTGCCGGCCGAAGACTACTACGCACTCGCCGGTATCTTTCGCAGCACCAGATCGCTCACACCAGGCAACGTCTGTGGCTGGGTCACGAAGCCACTGCGGCAGGGAATTGACCACGCGGCGTTAACCGCATGGACGGCCCGTGATCGGGAACTAGAGCAGCAGATCAGCGAACTTCGCAAGCAAGTCGCAGCGTCTGCAGTCCCTGCGATCAGTGACGTGCCCGGAATCTTTGTCGATGATGATCAGGCCGTGCTGGAAGGTGAGTGGACGTCGTCCATGTTTCAGCGGCCGTTTCGCGGAATCGGCTATCGCCACAGTGGTCAGCCCCGCAAAGGATTGACCGCCACTTATCCGGTCGAAATTCCTGCCGATGGAGAATACGTCGTCAGAATGCTGATCAATCATGGCAGCAGCCGCTCCGAGCAGGTTCCGGTCGTGATTTTTCATGCGGATGGAGAAACCGAACTGAAAGTGAACCAGCAGCTGAAGCCGGCCTCAGAAGATGGGTTCATGGAACTTGGACGCTTTCGCTTCGAAGCCGGTATGTCGGCGAAGGTGGTCGTCAAGGCATCCGCGGCGTCTCCGGGACACGTCATCATCGATGCGATGC
>JALQWE010000005.1 GCA_023258825.1 Planctomycetaceae bacterium
GCCAACCAAATACCGTCAACAGATCCACCAGGCTCTGCGCCACCGGCAACGCAAGTGCCGGACGATCCCGCTCGTTCGATAGTGAACACAGCTGCCACGCACGTGTGGGAGTACCAAGATTCAGAAACGACTCATCCGGTCTCCGACCTTCCGGATCCAGCGTCAGCATTTCCGAATCGAAGGATTTTCCTGCCGCAACGTACAGAGAATCCAATAGCTGTTCTGCGGTCATTCGCCGCATGGTCATGGCCCCGAAAGACTTTGCAATCGGTGCATCCGCCGGAGCAGACTGACGCTGCCACGCTCGCGTGTTCAGAATCAGCTTCGCCGTCGCCTTCAGATCGTAGCCGCTGGCCATGTGCTGCCGAGCCAGTACGTCCAGTAATTCTGCATGCTCCGTCCCGACCCCGTACCAGTCATCCGGATTCTGTACCAAACCCTGACCGAACAGCCGAGTCCATAATCTGTTCACCACGACCTTTGCAAACTCGGATTCCGTCGGATGAGTCAGATGCAGAGCCAGTTGTTCACGGTGATCTTCAGGGTGCCTCAGCAGACGCTGCCAGAGTTCACCGCGGGCCTGCCCTTCCGTCTCGCCACCAAACGGCCACGCTGGTGCAACAATGGCCCCTGGCTCCAGACTCACGGTGATCAGCGACGACCGTTCACCATTCGGGCCCTTCGGAACGCTGCTGGTTGCCGGAATTGTCAATGGCGCCTTGTGCAGCAAGGCCGCCATCGCAAACAACTGCTGCTGCGTCACATCATTGACGGGCGAATCATGACAGCGCGCACACTTCAGATTCTGCGCACTGAACGCCGACATCAGCACAATCGCACGTTCAGCCATCGGCACATCGTTCTGCGAAGCCATCGCGAATCCCGATGGTCCGCCCCCCAGCCGACTGCCCCGCATCAGGATCAACTCTGTGGCAAAACGATCCATGGACATGTTGTCCAGAAAGGATTCATAAATCCACCAGCGGAAAGGGCCCGAATTGTTCAACTCCGGCTTCAGAATTCCCGGATTCTCAGCCAGTACGTCCTGCCAGTAGGAGACCCAGTGGTCGGCCCAGCGTCGATCCGCCAGATACCGCTCTATCGCCTGCTCACGACGAGTCTCCTCGGGTAACGCCAGAAACCAGTCCCGCTCCGAAACCGATGGGATCACACCAACCGTGTTCAGCGACAGGCGTCGCAGAAAGACCATGTCGTCCACCAGCGCCGACGCCGTAAATCCACGCGACTGTAACCCCGCTTCAATTCGATGATCAATCTCCTCCGGGGACATCTCAGCCGCATCCACACCGATCAGGGCTCGCACCTCAGCATGACGCTGCTCCCACCACGCTGTCTCTTCAGCACTTTTCTCGCGCCGATCACCAGCCTCCAGCGCCACCAGAAACTCTTCCTGGCGAGCGACCAAACTGCGCCAACTCCCCTCGTCCAGTCGATAAGCTGTATCCGTGGGCGAAATCACCTCAAAGCCCGTCGCCGCCGACCCCATCGCCACCAGTGTTTCGCTGGCCTCGACCCGCATATTGCGGCCACCCACCAGAGATTCGAACTCCACCAGATGTCGCCCGGCCGACAACGGAACCTCAACCACCACCTCCTGATCGCCCGCCGGTACCGGATGCATGCCCGGATACAGCGGTGCTGGCGGTTCAGGCACTTCCTGATGACCATCCGAGGCATAAGGCAGCGGTGTCAGCGTCGCCACTTCCTTCCCGTCAATCAACAGGCGACTTGCTGACCGCGCGCGGATCAGAAACTGAGTCGTCACCTCCGCGGTGCTGAGTTGCGTCCGCATGCGCACCACCGAGGGACTGCTTCGATCGCCAATCACCCCGCCGTTCACATACTTTCGGGGAAGTCGAGTCAGTGCCGCTGCAGGCTGCTGCCACTGCATCGTAATCCGCGTCCGCTCGCGATCCCATGGCTTCGCCTGACGCACGTTCTCACGAATATCCACGAGGACCGCCCCTGACGGCAGGTCCTGATCCGCCGTTTCCGGAATCGACTGCGTCCTCCGAGTCGTCCGGTACAGCCCCTGAATATCCGCGTCTTTCAACTCGCTCCGATAAACACTCAGATCATCAATCGCCCCGCGAAAACTATTTCCCGCGTTTCCACCCAGCGCTGAACCTATCCAGACCTGATCATCATCCACATGCGGCGGACGGTGAAAGGTCTTGCCCCCCAGATCCCACGTCCCCTCAACAGGCTCCCCGTCGATCCAGGCAACCGGAGCAACCTTGCTGCCAAAGCGAAAGGACACCGCCACGTGATGCCACTCGCCATCCACCGCGAAACCCACATCGGAATTCCAGCGATGCAGTTCACCGACCGTCGCTTTCACGGACTCCTGCCCGGATGTATCCACCACCGCCAAAGTATCCGCGGATCGAAACAGAAAACTCACACGCGCCGTTCCGCCCATGCCGCGGAGTCGCAACGCCCAGTTCTGATTCTCGGGCAGCATTCCCGCACGCCCCGTTCGCCCCTTGCCAATCAGGTACACCTGCTGGCCCTCTTTCAGATCGGCAGTCCTGACCCACGCCGCAATCGCGATCGCATCGCCATCCGCAAAGTCAAGCATCGAACTTCCTGTGTCGGAAATCTCCAGCCGCGACACGCCATCCAGAAGCAATGCCGTGTTGGACTCTGCAAACCCCGGAAACTCCGGAGGACGTGGCCCCGCCACGCTTGTCGTCGGAGTACCATGAAACCCCGAGACCGACAGTCCCCCTGTCGATGATTGAAAATCAACCGCACTGAAGTCCCATCCGAAAGCCGGCCGAACGCCCGCCACAGGCACCGCCTCATCGGCCCGAACAACGCCGCAAAACGCCAGAGCCAGGATCGCCGGCAGATATTTCATGGACATCGCTCCCCAGACAAGACTCACTTGAGCTTCCGAGCTCTCACGGACTGTTCCTGACCCGCTCCAAAACAGCGAAGCCCTCAGGCTGCTACTCTCGAACCGCCGCACTCACCGCATCCCACGCACTGACAACCCAGCGTCACTCACTCATCCCGCAGAGGCATTCTTGCGAATCAGATCCTCAACAAATTTCAGACGCTGCCCCTGCTGATCCAGTTGTCGTCGCAATGAACGGTGCACATCCGCCGTCGCCTTTTTCCCCGTCAACTCCTGATACACCGCATCAATGTATCGATCCGGATCATTTCCCTGCTGTTCGTAATACTCTGTACTGCTCAGCAACGCCGCCTGTATCTCTTCCGGTGTGCCGCTGCGACTCAGTGTCCCTTCCCAGACCGACGCCTCCCGCGCATTCGGCTGACGCCCCAGATATTTGGAATACCACTGATTAATCAGGAGTGATGGCAGGATGGCGCCTGAACCAGGTCGACCACCCAACGCCATGCGCACATTCGCGTTCACATTTCCCCCGGCAACGTTCACTTCCACCACCTGAGCATTCTGCAGAATCGTCTGGCCACGATCCGTCACCCGGGCCTGAACACCATACCGATGTCCGGAACGCAGCAGTGCCGGATCAAACTCCACCCGATAATTGACCGGGAACTTACGTGGAACATCCATCCGCACTTCTGCAATGGAGACGTCATTCCACTGCGGCTTCGTAATGTCCAGAAGACGCACTGTCAGCACCGCCGCTGAACTCACCAGATAGCGATCAGACGTACTGATTTCACCAGTCACGCTGCGTAACGACGAACCGAAAACCACCGGCACGTTGACCAGCTTCCCATCCCTGCTGTTTCGCACCAGCAGATTCACCCGACCTCGACCATCCACACGTCTAGCCAACTCGTCCGCAATGTCGTACAACCGACCCTCAACGATCCCCACCTGATAACCTGCAACATTCACGATCACATCATTGGCTTCCAGCCCCGATCGCTGTGCCACCGAACCGGACTGCACCTGTGTAATCAACACGCCGGTGTCCGTGTTCCGCGAAAGGATCCCCAGCTTCCACGCGCCCGCGGTCTGACCTCCCGGAGCGAGGTATCGTCCCTGCGCCGACCCCTCTGAACTCCCCCCCACTCCCGACGCATCCCGATCCCGACTGTCCTGTCCCAAAACCAATGTACACATCCCCAGCCATACGGCCATCGCCAGCCACGGCCTGCGAACTCGCCGTACCAACCCGGGCACCAAACTGTTCTTTCCCGTCGCCATTGTCTTTCCGCCCTTATGCAGAGGACCGCTTCAATCGACTCAACGCTCCTGAGTCGCACCAGGCTGCTCTCGCTGAATTCGCCACTCCGCACGATTCAACGGATAAAAACCATCCTTCACCACATCCTCCTGCCCCGATCGGCTCAGCACATACGACAGAAACTCCTCCGTGACCCCCTGTTCGGCAGACCCCGTTGATTTCACAGTCACCAGCGTCAATGGCCGCAGCAGCGGATAACTTCGATCCACAATCTCTGCATCCACAGGCCGCCGTAACCTCAGGTCTTCTCCCGCAATCGGCAACACTCGCACCGTTTCAAGTCCACCGTGCGACAAACTCACAAAACCCAGCGCCCCACGCTCCGAGGCCACACGCCGAATCACCTCGTCACGCGTCTCTGCTTCCCGCACTGGCCGCCCACCCACAACAGATCCCTGTAGAATCTGGTCAATCCACGTACGAGTCCCATGCACCGCTCCAGGCCCAACAACCTCCAGCGGAATCTCAGCCCACTCACCCGATAAGCCCAGCCCTGACCAGGTACTCACCTCACCAGACGGCTCAGTACCGCCCGAAAGCTGCCGACCACCGGAAACCGATAACCCCTCAATCGGATTGTCGGGATGCACGATCACACCCAGCGCGTCCCACGCCACTGTGATCTGAGTCACCGTGCTGCCCAACTCACGCTCTATCGCCGCCTTCTCCTCATTGCTCAGCAGACGGCTCAAGGCCACCAGCGAGGCTTCACCCCGAGTCAGAGACGGCAAGGCCCCCTCTGATCCGCGACAGTCCAGTTCAAACTTCACACCAGGATGCAACTCCTGAAATCGATCCGCCCACAACGAGACCATCTGCTGCATGGTCTGAGACCCGGAGATACGCAACGCCCCCTGCACTTCGTCCCGCGGAATATACGGGTCAGCCGCCACGGCCCCGGTAACCACCTCCGCAGCCACCACAAAACCCTCGTCCGGCTCCGCCTTCGACTGAACGGCGACATCCTGACCACGAACCGCAGCCACATCGTTGGCCAACACTCCTATCATCCCGGCGGCCAACACACATCGCCACACCCGACCGTCAATTTCCAGCACCATTCCCTACCCCTCCAACCTCCGGACTTCCAACACCGCCACTCAGTCCCGCACCGCCACGCCTCAGCCAAAAATCTCCGTAATCGGTCGCCCGCGAGCGATCGGGAAGGGACGGTTCAGATTATCCCGCACCTCCTGCTGATGATCAATCCCCAACGCATAATACATCGTTGCCGCCAAATCACCCGTGGTCACCGGATCCCGATCCGGTACCGCACCGTATTTGTCCGAAGCCCCATACACCGCCCCACCCTGAACACCGCCCCCCGCCATCAACACCGTGTAACACTTCGGCCAGTGGTCCCGGCTGATGTTCGCATTGATCTTCGGCGTCCGGCCAAACTCACCCATCCAGATCACCAGAGTCTCATCCAGCAACCCACGATCACTCAAATCGTTGATCAGCACCGGCAACGTGTGGTCCGTCACCGGCAAATGCCACTCCGGAAGAATTTCGTACATCCGCGTGTTGTCAAACCCATGAGTATCCCAGCCGCCGTCCGTTCGACTTCGCCCTCCAATACTGGGCGCAAAATAAACCGTCACAAACTTCACCCCATGCTCCACAAGCCTCCGCGCCAACAGACAACTCTGGCCATAGGTCGTACGCCCATACGCCTCACGCAGCACCTCCGGTTCCGATGACAGGTCAAACGCCTCACGCACACGCGTCGAATTCAGCATCGACAACGCCCGGTCATAGTAGGAATTCAAGCCCGCTGCCGCCGACGATCCCTCCAGGACACGAGACTGCTGATTGATCAGCCTCTGCAGACCTCGACGATTCCCCAGCCGATCCAGCGAAATGTCCGACGGCAGGCTCAGTTGCGATAACCGGAACGCGCGATCATTCGGATCGTCCCTGAAGAATAACGGATCGTGTTGCTTCCCCAGAAAACTGGCACGCTGCCCCGGAGTCACCGAGCCATCCGCGATCTGCCACGGAAAGGACACATAACTCGGCATGTCGCTCCGCCCGGGGGCCACCGCATCCACCACCGAGCCATAGCCGGGAAATAAATCCAGTGACTCCCGCAGACGCTGATCATCCACCGGCGGCTCCACGCCGGTTAATGCCGTGTAGCCCGCCGAATTGTGATTATTCATCGTGTGATGCACCGTTCTCAGCTGCGCAAAACGATGCATCACTTTCGCCGTCTCCGGCAAATGCTCACACACATGCATTCCCGGTACCGACGTCGATATCGGTTGATACAAAGACCGATAGCCGTCCGGCGCCCCCGGCTTCATATCAAAGGTGTCCACATGGCTGGGACCACCCCACTGAAACAGAAAAATCACCGACTTCGCACGCCCCCCGGTACGCCCCTGCCCCGCCTGCTCTTCCGCCTGCAGCAACTTCGGCAACGTCAGCCCCAGCAGCCCCGCTCCACCCACACGCAGTATGTCCCGACGATGAAAGGCCGAAATCCCCGCCAGCATGCCTGCCTCACTGTCTTTCATAACCTCAATCCACCCACACGCATCCCCGCACACCAACACCACTCAACTCACCGACGCAACAGGAATTCATTCGAATTCAAAACCGCCCAGACCACGTCCTCCAGAGCCTTCCGATGATCCTCAGACGCCTCGATATATTCACGCAGGCCCCGTAACTCCTCGTTTGAAATCCGACGACTCAACGCCGACCACCAGAAGTCTTCCAGAAACGCTTCCGTTGTCTCACCGGATCGCAGAGCCCGCTCGATCCGGCCCCCGGCCCCCTGCATCACCTCCGAGACCACGCTCCCGCCAACCATCTCCATCGTCTGCGCTAATGTCGTCTCCGCCGCCCGCTCACATTCACAGGTCAACAACCGACCGGGCTTGCCAAACAGCGACAGAAATCGGTCGCCCGCCTCCGGCCGACTGTACCGATGACCGCCATTCCGCACCCCAGCCAACTGCACCGCACGAGTCCCCGTGGGATAGCCGCCATAACGAACCGGTGTCTCCAGCACCTGGCTCATCCCATCCAGCATCTGCTCTGCTGTTAACCGCCGCGGAATCACATGCGAAAACAAAGTCGTATCTTCCGCATTTGTTTCATTCGACTGCGATGACAACTGCCAGGTCCGCGAATTCAGAATCAGCCGCAGCAACGGACGCACTCGATACCCACCCGCTACAAACTCCCGCGTCATCCACTCCAGTAACTCCGGGTTCGATGCCGGATTCGTGGCCCGAAAATCATCAATCGGATCCACAATCCCCTGCCCATACACCTGCGCCCAGATCCGATTGGCCTGCGTCGAAGCAAACCGCAGATTGTCCGGCCCAGCCATCCATTCAGCTAACACCTGCAGGCGATCTCGATCCGCAACCCCCGCTTCCAGACCGGATCCACCACCGGGAAATCGCAACTCCACCACCCGGCCTGTCGTTGGATTCTTCACGTCTCCCTTCGACTGCATGTACACAATCTGCTCACCGTCAAACTCGTGCGTGTCATTCGTGTCCCGTCGACGATTCTCCAGAATCTTGTACCCCACCCGCGCAAAGAAGCCGGTCCATCCGTAGTAGTCATCCTGAGTCCAGTGGTCGAACGGATGATTATGACACCGCGCACACTGCAGTCGGACACCCAGAAACAATTGCGCCGCCGCCTCTGCTCGCTCTTCCGGTGTACGCAACGCCCGATAAAAATTCGTCGGCGGTTCCGAATACGTACTCCCCCGCGCTCCCACCAGCTCAGCCGCAAACTGATTCAACGGCTTGTCCGCCGACACACTCTCACGAATCCACTGATAAAAGACCTCCACGCCCTTCGCATCCAGCGTCTTGTCCTCCACCCGCAGCAAATCCGCCCATCGCAGCGACTGGAAATCCACATACTCCTCAGACTCCAGCAGCCGATCAATTAACACCGACCGCTTATTCTCTTCCCGCGACTCCACAAACTCCCGCGCCTGAGCCGCTGTCGGTAACAACCCCGTCACATCCAGATACACCCGACGCACAAACGTCACGTCGTCACACACCTCCGCAGGATTGATTCGCAGTCGCTGCAACCGCGCAAACACTAACTCGTCGATTCCATTCACAGGAGCCGGTGCCGAAAACTCAAATCCCTCACTCGATGGAACATAATCCACCCGAGAAACCACCTGCTGGCTCAGATATCGCACAGTCACCGATGTCTGACGCGCGCTGCGACTGTCCGGAAACTGCACCTCCCCCGCTGAGGTCACCGGAACTGATGGATTGGAGGACTCAAAAACCACTCGCTCTCCAACGTCACGGATCGTCCCGTCCGAATACTCCGCGCGCGCCCGCAACTGCACCGCCGACTGCGGTGCATACAATGTCACCGATTCCGGCTCCACGACCAGGCGCACCAACCGCGGTGCCGACTCCTTATCCGCAGGCATCCCCGCCGCGATCCACGCCCGCAACACCTCATGCTCCGTCGATCCACGCCGAAACCGCTGACCACCCTCGTGCGGCACCGCCATCAATGGCTTCAACAGCAGCAGACTCTCATCCGGACTCTGCACGTTCACGCGACGCGCCCCAAGACTACGCGTCAGTGTCAGAAAATCTCCGTCGGGATCCTGGCCACGCAGGGACAACTTCAGGCCGCCCTTCCCATTCTGGTTCCCATGACAGGTTCCCAGACTACAGCCGGAACGAGACAACACGGCCATCACATCGTTGCGAAACGACGGATCACCCGCGGCCACCCGTACACCACTACACGCCACGATCTCGCCAGTCGCAATAACCAGCGCCAGAATCACGCTTCGCATGGACAAATGCCCCATGATTGCCCCGGCAGAATTCCAGGAATGATTTAACGCTGAAAAAGCTTACAGCCCGTAACGATGGCACAACGGCTTCTTTATTCTCGCCAATCCCGCCATGATTCCGCCAGCAAAAACGTCCTGTTCAACGAGCTGCCTCGACATCGCGCGCCACTCGACAACCCACACCACAACATCCCCGCCAGTGGGTTCAACGTTCGTAAATTGGCAGAAATCGATAGTTCAAAGCCATCGCCAGCAGCGACATCGCTGTGCCATACGCGGCACCATGCTGACTCTGAAAACTTCCATCGTCCCCCTGCAACTCCTTCAACTCCTTCGCTGTTCGTCGGTTCCACTTCTGCCACGCTTCGAAATCACCCTGAAATAACGCCTGAGCCGTGTAGTAGCGGAAGTACTCCGGGTAGCTGTATTCCTGATGCTCGAGGTTCACCGTCAACTGCCCCAGCACAGCCTGATACTCTTTCAAGTCCTTCCGACGGCCAATCGAATACACCAGGGCAGCGATCGCTTTCAGATTCGCCGATCCGCCACCACCAATTCCCGAATAGCCCACTTCCCCACGATTAGTGGTCATCGATCGAAAATATTCCAGTGCCTTATCCACAGACTCATCCGGCACACGTATCCCGGCATTTCGAGCAGCCAGCAACCCCATCAGCACCGCCCCAGATACCGAAGTGTCCGCATCCGTCGCTTCCGGAGAATATCGCCACGCATTCCATTCGTTGTTCTTCTGAGACGTAACCGAGGCCCGCACGGCCAACTCCAGAGATTGGCCAATCGTGCGACGGTCCTTCACTTCCACCGAAGCGTCCCACAACGTCTCCTCGTCCAGCACCCCGTACACCTCAGCCATCCCCAGACAGGCAAACCCATGTTGATACATGCTGCCATGCCCCATATTGCTGGCAAAAAAACCCGTCTCCGCACTCTGGCTTAAAATGATACTGCGCACAGCGGCCCGGATGTTGTCCCGGTAAGGCCCGAAGTTCGGATCCTCGCCACTCGCCAGAAACGCCATCACACACATACCAGCCACACCCGGACCAGCGTCGCCCGTATCCCAGTTCCCCGAGGAACTCTGGTTTTCAGCCAGCCACTTCAACCCCTTGTCGTAAATCTGCTCCACTTCCCGCGGCACATCCGAACCAAAACGCAACTGGGGATCCTGAGCCCTGACAATTCCCGGAAGCAGCATCACGGCCAACAGCACGGCCGGAATGGTCGCCCTGCCCTTCAACAAACCGGATCTGCTCGCCCAACATAATCCTCGGTTCGTCACGATATTTCCCCCGCTACCACCTGATTTCGGGCTGCCTCACTGGACGCCACACCGCAGACCACCCCTCCATTGGTACCAGAAAAACGCGACGTGGTCATCAGAAAACCAGCAGAGAATCGGCAAATTGGGCTGTGTTGTGTCGCCGGGAAGGCCTGCACCTGCCGCCCCCGCACCGACAAATCGCCACACACACACCAGCGGAAATCACGCGGGTTATTCAGGAGCCCGGAATTCGGTGGCCTGCGGCTTCAGCAACGCAGGTGCTGTCGTCTCCACTCGCTTCAGAAATTCGCCTGCCCGGCTCGCGAACTCCGCTGACTCACCAGCAGCCCCTCCGTTCGCCACCACCCCGGATCGCTCACAATGCTTCGCAAACTCCAGAATCGCACGCAGGCCGGATTCATCCAGCCCCTCGCCCGGCGACACTTCCCGCCGCGCCAGCTCCTCGCCAAAAATCCGCTCCAGTTCCGGCAGACTGGCCCAGTCTTCCCACCGCGCCAAACTGCTTACCGCCGTCTGACACAACACCGCGTCGCTCGCCAGCTGGCGCATCACACGCGATGCACGCCCCTTCGAAATCACACCCGGTTCGTAACTCACGAAAAAATCCAGAGTCATCGCTAAGGCATGCCTCGATTTGTCCGATCCACGCTCCGACAGAAATGCCGACTCCACCCCGTCCAGCCCCGACTCGCCACGCAGCAACAGAAAACCTGCCAGCAACCCTTCCGCACCAAATCGAAAGTCGCCGGTCTTCTCGTCCATCATCTGCGTTTCAAGGAACTCCGCATCCGCCACACTGCCACTCAAACCCAACATCAATCCGTACAACCCCAGTCGCTCAGGACTCATCAATGGGTCCGCGATCCACTGCCGCAATCGCTCTGGATGGTACAATCTCCGATTTGCCTTCACATCTTCATACGGAGAACCACCGAACTCTGCCCAGGCATCGCCCGCCACTTCCGCATCAACACTCTCAAGATGCTCCGCGTAATATTCCAGCCGCTGCGCCTGAGGCAGCGCAGAGCTCGGCATCCGCCGCAGATACTCCGCCGCCAATCCACTGATCGCCAACTGCTCCGTCCAGTCAATCCGATCGGGAATTCGCAATGCCACTTTTCGAATCACCCGATCGCCACGGAAACTGCCCAGACGTATCGGAACACCATTCGCGCCCTCAGTCCGCGTTGCCCCGGTCGCCGCCGCCCCGGATTCTGCACCGGCGTCCACAAACGTCTGACGCAACGGAGTCTGCTCGGGATCATGCAGATCCCCATACATCAGAAACAAACTTCCCGGTGACCCGGCTGCCTCCGCAGAAATCACAACCGACATGCCCGGCTTCAAATCGCAACGCCGAATTACGTCATGCTCGCCACTCAGAATCTCGCGGATCCGCAAGGTGCTTCTGGGCTGTGTCCCCTCGTTCAGGACTTCAAATCGCAACAACTCTGCAATCACTACCACATCGGCGAGCAGAAACTGCTGAGAAAACGTCTGCGGCGGCGCTAGACAAAAGGGACACGCCGCCAGTCGACAGCAAGCAACACACGCCAGAACCACAAACACCTGGAACACCCTGCGGTAACTGCTCATCTGCGATTCCATTCCCGGCCGCCTGCGCTCCCGTGCCCCAACACCTGGCACACACACGTCGGCAATGCCCACCCTGGCCTCGACCAACACCAGACATCGCCACAAATGACATCCGCAGGGCAGTCTAGCGTCGAAGTGGGAAACCCCGAAGTCGATTTATCGAAGATCGCCGAATGCCAGTTCCGAGGTCATGACTAAAACCACCTCGGCGGTTCCACGCAGCGAGCACTTGCTGGCTGACGGCGGGGAATTCAAGTTGCTGTCAAATCAGGCAACTCAGAACAACGATTGTCTTATGCCCGGGCAGTCGGCGACGAAAAAACCCCACATCACCAAGCCAGAAAAACTCTCAAAAAGCCAACTTTTCCGCAAACATTCCTTAATAAACCTTTGCATTCAGGCTCTTTTTTGTTCACACTCATCCAATGGTGCCTTTGAATTGGGCATCCATTTTTCACAAATGGATCATTATTTGCATCCGCTGCAGTGGGGGTTGTTGCCGACAGCATCATACTGAGAGGACGATACTGTTCGCTTTCCCCCGGTAGTGCATTCGCACTGATTTTTCCTGACACGACTGGTCATTGACCAGAATGCTGAAAACTGAAGTCTGATCTCCGTGAGGTTCTTTTGTTATCTCTGTTGTAAAGTCGCCGCACGGAGCTTTTCTTGTTCTCCATTTTCTGTTTCTGGAGGAATTTCCGTGAAAAAGTTTTCTCGTAGCATCAGTGCTGCTGATCGACGTGGCTTCACGCTGATCGAATTGCTGGTGGTCATCGCCATCATCGCCATCCTGGTGGCATTGCTCCTGCCAGCCGTTCAGCAGGCTCGCGAAGCCGCTCGACGCACACAGTGCAAGAACAATCTCAAGCAGATCGTGCTTGCCAGCCACAACCATCACGACGTTTACAACCGCCTGCCTATCGGGCACTACGGCCCGCCGTCAAACGTCACCTACGGCGGCACCGGCCCCAAGAATCTGACGTTCTTCCAGCATCAGTGGATGTCTATCCTGCCACAGCTGCTGCCCTTCGTGGAACAGGACAACCTGTACAACCAGATCAATATCTCCAAGAGCGTTGATCACCGACCAGATCCGGCCTCAGCGACCGGCAACCTGCTCCCGGAAACTCCCTACTGGAGCGACACTGCCACCAATGCACTCGCTCAATTCAAGATCAGCGCCTTCATGTGCCCGTCTGACCCGCAGAAGACACGGCCCAGCCCGCCTTACTGCCCAGTTCTGCTGCACATTGACGAATCCGGCTATCTGACCGTTGCGGGGTTCTCAACAGAGCGTAACTACGGCGAAACCAACTACCTTGGTGTGGCCGGTTACTTCGGTGAAGTCACTTGGGGCGCTCCCTACGGTGGTATCTTCGGCTCACGCTCCCGCCGCACCAACTTCCGCGATATCACCGACGGCACCAGCAACACGCTGGCCTTCGGCGAAGCCACCGGTGGTGATTTCCTGAACTGGCGCTGGATGGGCGGCGCTGCCATGCCAACCGCATGGGGTCTGAACAACGGCGCAACCCAGAACTGGTGGCAGTTTGAAAGCTATCACACGGGAATCGTTCAGTTCGCGCTGGCAGATGGCTCAGTTCGAGCGATCTCCAAGAACATCGATAGCAACACGTTCCTGTATCTGACCGGAATGGCCGACGGCAAGACCACCGGCGAATTCTAACCGTCAGAAACATTCCAGGCAAAAATCCTTACTGTTTACCTTTCGGGGACTACCTCCATGAAAAAGTTTCTCTTGCTGTCCGGACTGCTGGTCCTGGCAGGCTGTGGTGGCGGTGGCACAACCGTTACTGAACCAACCGAAGTTGTTCCACCAGCTTCCGACAATCCGGCTCCAGCCGCTGACGTTCCTCAGCCGCCAAAGCCACCGGCATTGCCTCAGTAACAACAGGCGATTCGCCACCATCCAAAAATGGACGTTCACCTTGCAGCAGGTCGGTCTGCCGATCTGCTGCAACACAAAGTGATCTTACTAAAATGAAAAGGGGAGTATGTCTCATGACATGCTCCCCCTTTTTTTGCCCCCGAGGTCACTCTCACCGCCACTTGATCTTGCTAAATCCTGCGAATGTCAGCGATTTCGTCAAGGCTTACCCCTGGCGTCTCTTCCAGACCGCCATCGTCTTTCCGCGCGATCAGCACCAGCAATCCACGCTGGCTCTGCCGACTGTCCGGGTAACCAGTCAACTGACGTCCGTCCTTCAGCTGCACCATCACCTCCCACGCCTCATGAACTCCAGCCATATCCGCATGCACAATGTCCGGATAACGCTCCCACGCCCATGTCCACAGAGTAGCCTTCACGTCCACTCGCCCCGCGATATCAAGCCACTCCAGCTCAGCCTTCCGCAGTTCCCGCACCGTCGCAGTCCGACACCAGGGACGAAGCACCTGCTGGATCCAGTCTCTTCGAGCTGCGGCAAGCATCTCAAAACCCGCCAAAACTTCGCCCGCTTTCATACTCTGCTCACTCATCCATCGCTCCCAACACCATTATGACTGCCGGTGGCCCGCACCCCACACCGCCGAACAACTTCCGCCCACTGACCACTGGCTCCGGATTCAACAGGAGCTCTCAGCGTCATCGGTCACCTGACACTATTCATCAATGTCTCCTGATCGCCAGGCGGACACTCCTGAGTCTCTCACGAAACTGTACGCTCCACCCCGATCGGATGCCCTACTGTCAGTGGCTGCATCTGTTGCTGAAATGGGTCCCAGTATTTCAGATTCGACTCCAACCCCAGCTGCTGCAGAATCGTCGCTGTCAGATCCGCCGGTGTCACCGGGTTGTCACGTACCTGACCACCTTGCCCATCTGTCGAACCAAACACCTGCCCGCCACGTATGCCACCACCCGCCAGCAACACCGTAAACGCGTGCGGCCAGTGATCCCTGCCGGTTTTCTCCGTCATCGCATTCTGAGTAAACTGGCCCACGATCGGAGTTCTTCCGAATTCTCCCGTTGCCGCCAACAGCGTTGTCTGCAACAAGTCGCGCTGCGCGAGATCTTCAATAAACGATGACATCGCTCGATCAAATACCGGCAACATACGATCACGCAGAGTTGGGAAAATATGGTTGTGCTGATCCCAATGCGGGGACACTTTGTCGTAAAACGATTCATCATACCAGTTCACCACAATCAACGGCACTCCTGCTTCCACCAGTCGCCGTGCCGCCAGCAGACTCCGACCAAATACACTTCGACCATAACGCTCCTGCGTCACCGCGGATTCCTGCGATAAATCAATCGCGCGGCCCGGCCCCCCACTCGCCAGCATCGCCAATGCCCGCTCTCGATGTCGCCCAAAATCAGCAACCAGTTTTGACTGAGACCCTAATTCAGATCCGCATCGCCTCTCAAGGGATTCAAGCAGCTGAGTTCGCTGCTGAAGTCGCTCTGAACTCTGCCGCCCCGATAACGTCAGCTCCTTCGCATCAAACTCCCCGGTTTCCAGAGCGGCCGCCAGCAGCAGGGGATTGAAGTCGTCGCCCATGCGGCCACCCGTCTGACCTGCTATCCGAAGCGACTGGCCCCGAAACTGCGAATGCCACGGAAGCACCACGGCCGCTGGTACCCCTCGATCTGCCAGCCCATAACGCGTTACCAGCGATGTCAACGAAGGCCAGTCCTCCCGCCGCGACTCATCCGTTACCGGGGGCAATGGATACGGTCGCCCAGTGTACAACTCACTGCACGCCGGGCCATGCACCGCCATCTGATGCCGCATCGAACGCACCAGACACACCTGATGCATCTGCCCCGCCAACAATGGCAGATGTTCGCATATCTGAATATCCGCCGCCGATGTCGCGATCGGACGAAATTCCCCGCGCACCTCGAGCGGCGCCTGTGGCTTCATGTCCCACATGTCCACCTGACTGGGACCGCCAAACAGGAAGATAAAAACACAGGATTTCTGCCCGACAACCGGCCCACCGACACGCTCCCCGCCCCCCAGAGCCTGCTGTAGCCGCAACTGCTGCAAAAACGACAAGCCCGCAACACTCCGACCGCCCCGACTCGCCCACTCGCGACGCCCAATTCTCTCGCCACCTGTTACACGACTCCGCACTGACAACATCTCGTGTTGAGTCCTTCCCTGTAAAATAACCGCCCCCGAAGTTCCAGGTAAGCCCAGCGGTTTCACAACCGCCACAATCCAAACTACCTTACCAGAAAACGCCTGATGATTCCTGACGCTGTCCGCAAAAAAACTCTTTCAGACAAAGGCTTGCAACATGATCGCCGGCAGCGTATCGTCTGCTTGCACGTTTCGTGCAAGACCTCTGCCAGCTCTGTCTGCAGCACAACAAGTTGACCCTACAAGATAAACCCAAAAGGGAACCCGGTCTGATCCCGGCCGACTGTCACGCCGACCATGTCTCGGATCACATGACCCGGGCGTCGGGTGCCCACTTTTTATTCTCAATGGGCGTCAACAGCGTTTGCTCAGTACACCTGACGGAGGTTTTTTTGCGCGCAGATTTGAATTCTCCTCACGACCCATCAAACTGCTGCCAACTCAGCTCCAATGCACCTCCTCTCTCTTCTTGTCGACTGCTGATCGCTCAGGTACACGCGCCACAGGACACCCCAGACTCATGAACTCATTCCGTTCCGATGTCTCTGTGCCCGCCAATGTCATTGACTACCCCGCCCGGGATATGACCATCACCGTGGGCGCCGCCATGACGGCTGGCGAACTGGATGCCATCCTCAGCAGGGAAAACCAACAGCTTCCTATCGATGCCCCCGATCCCCAAATGTCTCTCGGTGACCTCGTCGCTCACGATGTCGCCGGCCCACGCCAGTATGGCTACGGAACACTCAGAGATTATCTGATCGGCCTCGAGGCAGTCGACGGAAAGGGTCGTCGCTTTCACTCCGGCGGGCGAGTCGTAAAAAACGTCGCCGGCTACGATCTCTGCAGACTGCTCGTTGGCTCAAATCACCGATTCGGTACGCTCACCCAGCTCACCTTCAAGGTTCGACCACGTCCTGTTTCTCAGTCATTGCTGGTGGCCGGCTTTCGAAACCTGAAAAATGTCGAAGACGCACTCAATGCCCTGAATACTTCCGCCACCACCCCCGTGATCCTCGATATCCTCAATCGCTCCGCCGCACAGGCACTCCTGCCCTCCCCAATACCCGAACTATCCACCGACTCAGATCGAATGGATTCCACCGCATTCCTGGTCGTCGGCTTTGATGGCCCGGCAAACGCCTGCCAATGGCAAAACGCAACTCTCATGCGCGAGCTGTCCGACTACGCGGCATGGGTACACCCGGCACAACTCCCAAATGCCTCAGAACTCTGGTGCACAACAGCCCAATTCGCCACGCTCCCACACACACCCGCTGCATGGATTGCCTCCATTTCAACTCGCCCGTCACGCGTCGTCGCGGTCACCAACGTCATGCATCAGGCAGGCTGCGATGTCTTTGGACGTGCCGGAAATGGCCTGCTCATCTGTCGACCTTCCAGCGCATCCGATCTCCCGAATTCTCCCGATGAATCCCACGCAATCGGTATGCTGCACAGCCTCACTTCACATGAAGATGGCAGCGTCAACGTGATCAAGGCCGTCGCGATGCGATCCTCCATTCCCCCGGATGCCGTGACCAGCCTCGCCAGCAAACTCCAGATGGCCCTCGGCAACTGAAATTCACCCAAAGAAATCACCCTCTTCTGCCCCTGAAAATCTCGAACTCACCCATGGTCCACGGTCCGTGAATGTCCCCAAAACCGACGCCAGCACCTCACTCAGTTCCCCTGGACCACCAATGCCCTCTGCTCAACTGCAGACGCACTCTCAGCACGACTCAATGCCTTAAGGATTAGCCCCGTGTCGCCCCAGAAACCACATCAAGCCGATTCTCCAACAAAACTCGGACAGTCCATTCCCTACGATCGGTTTCTCGACTGTGTCCACTGTGGACTCTGCACGGCGTCCTGCCCCACCTACGTCGAAACCGGTAACGAAAATGATGGCCCGCGAGGCCGGATCTACCTGATGCGAGCCGTCGTTGATGGCAGGCTCGAACTCACCACCGCCGTCCGCGGACATCTCGATTCCTGCCTCGATTGCCGAAGCTGCGAAACCGCCTGCCCCAGTGGCGTCCAGTACGGTCGACTGCTGGAACCTTTCCGCGTCGAAATGCAGAACCAACAACCAGCGCTACAGCCCAATTCCCCCGAAAGCAAAACCACTCACGGACATCCGGATTGGTTCCATCGCTGGATTCTCTTCGGCTTGTTCCCCTCACGAAAAAGAATGACATGGGCCCTGCGCCCCGCGCGCTGGATGCAGACCCTCCGACTCGACAAAGCTCTCAACGCCCTGGGATTGACCAAACTCCTGCCCCAGCGATTGCAGCGCATGCAGGCCCAACTCCCCAGACTGCGCGCACCACTGCCGGAATTGCCCGAGTTCCTGCCGGCAAAAGGACCAAAACGCGCAAAAGTAGCCCTGTTCATCGGCTGCGTGGCCGACGCCATGTTTCGCCACGTTCACTGGGCCACCGCTCGCGTCCTGCAGGAAAATGGCTGCGATGTCGTCGTCCCCCGTCAACAAGCCTGCTGCGGCGCTATCCACTATCACAACGGTGCCGCCCTCCCCGCCGTAAACCTGATGCAGCAGAACATCTCTGCTTTTCAGGACCCTTCACTCGATGCGATCATCGTCAATGTCGCCGGCTGTGGATCTATGCTCAAAGATTATGCCCATATCTCGGAAGAACTTCAGCCGTCCCACGATCACGCTGCCGACTCACCGCAGACGGACGTCCGGAACTTCTGCGCCCGCGTCCGCGATGTTCATGAATTCCTGTCAGATCTGGGACCTGTAGCCCCCAAAGGACATATCAAAGCCCGCGTCGCCTATCAGGATGCCTGCCACCTGCAGCACGCCCAGAAAATCCGTCAGCAACCCCGCAATCTGCTGCAACTCATTCCTGAACTCCAGCTAAAACCCATCAATGAACCCGAACTCTGCTGCGGTGCAGCCGGAAGCTACAACCTGACCCAACCAGACATGGCCGACCGATTAGGGCGAAGAAAACTCAACTGCCTCCTTGAGGTCAACCCGGATCTGATCGTCTCAGGAAATGCCGGTTGCTCGATGCAGATTCAGGCCCACCTCCAGCAGCAGGGCCGGAATATTCTCGTTCTGCACCCCATGGAACTCCTCGATCTCAGCTACCGACAATTGCCCGTCAACTCTCTTCGCTGAGCAGACTCACAAGCATCGCTCGGACATCCAGACGTCCCCAGGCCACCCACGATAGCATCATAAACCTGCCAAAAGCATTTCACGTTTTACTTCTGAGGATCTTCTTCCGACACTCCGCCTGCCTGTCACGGTATCTTCACGCCGGTATTTTTCTCAATCCATGGGACCTGGAATGCTCCACCACACACCATTTCGTCGGCTCATCTGCCACGTGACCATCCTCGCTGCAGTCCTCGCCTGCCACTGTCGCGCCGACGAACCAACACCAAAATCCAAAAACCCTGGAAACAACTCCGCCCCATCCGCGCCCCGAAAAAAACGCGACGCGGACCCAACTCCACCAGAACCAACCATCAAAAGCATCGCCTACGGGCCACATCCAGACCAGGTCATGTCCTTCTGGAAGACTCCATCCGCGTCCCCAACGCCACTGCTGTTCTACATCCACGGTGGTGGATGGCAGGGCGGAAATCGCATGGCCGGCATGGCCACCTGGGTGCCAGCCATGCATAAGGCCGGCATTTCCGTTGTCTCGATCGAGTACCGGTTTATCGAAGCAGCAATTGCCGACGGCGTCACTCCCCCCGTCAAAGCCTGCCTTCATGATGCTGCTCGAGCACTCCAGTTTGTGCGTAGCAAGGCGGTCGAATGGAATATCGATAAGACCAAAATCGCCGCCGCCGGAAGTTCCGCCGGGGCCTGCTCCAGCCTCTGGCTGGCATTTCATGACGACCTCGCAGATCCCCTAAGCAACGATCCCGTTGCCCGCGAATCATCCAGATTGCTTTTCGCCGCCGTCTCAGGCGCACAAACCACCCTCGATCCGGCACAAATGCGGGATTGGATTCCAAACAGCACCTATGGCAGCCATGCATTTGGAATTTTCAGGATGGTCGACGGTAAAAAACAAAGAGACTTCGCCGCGTTCCTCGAGAAACGTGACGAAATCATGCCATGGATCCTCGAATACTCACCGTTCCACCTCGTCTCTCGCGACGATCCGCCGGTTTACCTCTTCTACAATGCCCCACCGGCCAAAGGCGAAATAGCAAAAGATCCCACCCACTCCGCAAATTTTGGCCTTCTGCTGCAGGAAAAACTCCACACCGTCGGCGTCACCTCCGAATTGTCCTACCCCGGAGCTCCCAATAAGTCCCACGACACGGCCATAGCCTGCATCATCGCCCGACTCAGGAATTGATCCCGGTACACAAATTCCAACATTTCCGCCGCTTCGCCGCAGTTCGCCGATCACCCGTCATCGGGTGGAAATTCCCGGTAATTCTCAACGAATCACCCAGTCCACGGAGTGATTTCCTCGCTACCAGCCGTGGCGGGACCGAGTCTCCTGGCAGTTACCCCAATGCGCTGAATCCCATTCTCTGCGATTTGCCAAAAACCTTCTTCGGCCGAATTCAATTGGGGACCACAACACACACACACGGCTGCGGCTCGCTCCCAATCCTGCAAATCTCGGCACCGGCGAGGTTCCGACACACTCCTGAAGCCATCTCAACACGGAGAATTTTTGATTGCACGATCCCGATCGCCGGCGCGCCCCCCCCCACACCAGCCAACTGGACACCTCGGCACGCCACTTTTGCCCCAAAAGCCCGTGACTTCACCGGGCCGCATTCCCTTCGCAACCTGGAGTGCTCTCGTCGAGATCCAATTTCACTCCCGAAATCTGGATCTAACGCATCTGCTCCGCCAGCAGAAAAGCAATCTCCATCGACTGCTCATAATTCAATCTCGGATCGACCGTGCTTCTGTAGTCCCGGCTCAGGTCCGCCTCAGTCAAATTACCGGGCCCCCCGGTGCATTCGGTAACATCCTCACCCGTCAATTCAAGATGAATACCAGATAATCGCGTGCCGGCCTCGCGATGAACCTGAAAGGCACTCACGATCTCCGAAACAATATCGTCAAAAGACCGAGTTTTTACCCCACTCCGAGTCCCTCGCGTGTTCCCATGCATGGGATCGCAGCTCCACAGAACGTTCCGTCCACTCTCACGAACTGCAGAAGCCAGCGCCGGCAACCTCTCTCGGATCGAATCCACCCCAAACCGATGTATCAACGTCAGTCGCCCGGGCTCATCCTCGGGATTCAACAACCGAATGAGCTCCAGCAGCTCATCCGCCTTCATGGAATTTCCAACCTTTAGCCCGATCGGGTTCCGCAATCCCCGACAATACTCGACATGAGCACCGTCCACCGCGCGTGTGCGATCGCCAATCCACAGGGTGTGCGCCCCGAGATTGTACCATCCCCGGTGACGCTCCGACCTCGTCAACGCCTGTTCATACAACAGCAACAACGCCTCATGCGAAGTGAAAAAGTCGACACGCTTCAGCTCCGCAAGCCCAGCTGGAGCGACAACCTCCATGAATCGGATGGATTTCGACAACGAATCCAGCAGCTCCTGATAACGCCTTGACCCGGGAGTGTTCCGAACAAACTCCATGTCCCAATTCTCAGGATGGTGCAAATCAGCAAAACCACCCTCACTCAAGGCCCGGACAAAATTCAATGTCATCGCGGATCGCTCATAGGCCCGCAACATCATCGACGGATCCGGCCGACGCTCTTCGGCGGTAAAACCCGCTCGGTTCACGATGTCTCCCCGATAGCTGGGAAGGGAAACGCCATTCCGGTTCTCAATATCCGAGGACCGTGGCTTCGCATACTGCCCGGCCATCCGACCAATCCGGACGATTCGCTGCCTTGAACCAGCGATCAACACGAGGCTCATCTGAATAATTACCTTCAGCTTCCGCAGAATCGAATTGGCCCCGCAGTCCTCGAAACTCTCTGAACAATCCCCCCCCTGAAGAACAAACGCCCTGCCAGACGCAACTTCAGACAACTGGCCCCGAAGACGATCAACCTCCCATGCGGTGACCAGAGGTGGAAACTGAGACAACTGCCGCAACACCCCCCCCAAAGCGTCGGGGTCAGGGTAGGCCGGCTGCTGGAGAACCTTCTTTGACTGCCACGATTCCGGATTCCAAGCCACAGGCGACACCAGTTGACTCCCGATCCAACACCACACGAGGTTGTTTACGCCGCCGTCAGGCAACCGGCAACGCACCGCCGGTCCTGCTACGCTTGTGCGCGCATAAAAAAAGGGTGCCACACATCGTGTGGCACCCTCTTCATTTGGAAGATCCCGGCATAACCTACTTTCGCCCTTGTAGGGACTATCATTGGCCTTGCAAGCTTAACGTTCGTGTTCGGAATGGGAACGCGTGTTTCCTTGCAAGTGATTTACCGGGAAACCGCAGGAGCACTAGCAGAGCCGTGCATCCTGCGTATATCGATAATGAAGTCTAAGTGAATCTGGATATTGATCAAAGTGACCAGATATTCCTCCGTTAGTACCGGTCAGCTCAGACGCTTGCACGCCTTACACAGCCAGCCTATCAACCTGGTCGTCTTCCAGGGGAGTTCAGGATTGCTCCAACGAAACCTTATCTTGGGGATGGCTTCACGCTTATATGCTTTCAGCGTTTATCACAACCGTACATAGCTACCCTGCGATGCCACTGGCGTGACAACAGGAACACCAGAGGTACGTCCCTCCAAATCCTCTCGTACTAAAGAGAATACCCCTCAAGTTTCGTACGCCCACACCAGATACGGACCAACCTGTCTCACGACGGTTTAAACCCAGCTCACGTACCACTTTAATCGGCGAACAGCCGAACCCTTGGGAGCTTCTTCACCCCCAGGATGTGATGAGCCGACATCGAGGTGCCAAACCCCGCCGCCGCTATGGACGCTCGGGCGGGATCAGCCTGTTATCCCCAGAGTACCTTTTATCTGTTGAGCGACGGCCCTTCCATTCGGAACCGCCGGATCACTAAGTCCAACTTTCGTTTCTGCTCGACTCATTTGTCTCGCAGTCAAGCACCCTTCTACCTTTACGCTCTTCGCCTGATTGCCAACCAGGCTGAGGGTACCTTTGAGCTCCTCCGTTACTCTTTGGGAGGAGACCGCCCCAGTCAAACTACCCACCATACACTG